>CAZWSP010000129.1:0-9397 GCA_964636585.1 uncultured Antarcticibacterium sp. | reverse complement strand
AGAATCTATGGCAACTCCCGCTTTTCCTACATCTCCAACCACACGTTCATGATCACTATCATAACCTCTGTGAGTGGGTAGATCGAAAGCTACAGAAAGTCCTTTCTGGCCTCCGGCTAAATTTCTTCTATAAAAAGCATTGCTTTCTTCTGCCGTAGAAAAACCTGCATATTGCCGAATGGTCCAAGGTCTTCTCACATACATCGTGCTGTAAGGTCCGCGTAAATAAGGTGCGATCCCCGCTGCAAAATTTAAATGCTCTGCTTCCTTAATATCACTTTTTGAGTATACTTTTTTAAGCGGAATATCTTCCGCAGTCATAAAAGTGCTATCCGAATTGTTATTCGAAGAACCAAGAGAAGCCTCTTTCTTAAGTGTTATATGTTGAAGATTTTTTCTAGACATTTTATAAATACATTATGCTTTTTGAAAATAGCTTTGATTAAGAAAAACAGAAATATCTACTGCTCTGTTTTCAAACGTTCTTGCTCCGATCTTTCTGAAAGACGTTTCTCCAAAATTGGCTGAAGCAAGGTTTTCCTCGGATTCATTTTTAGGAATGGATATAATTCCAAGTCATTTGCCATTCTGTCTTCTGGATTTTGGAATTTATTGGTTCCAATAAGGGTAATTTTTCCAGCATCGAAAAGCTCTTGCTCTTTAGCTGCGCTTTCTGAAATCTTTTTCTGAATGATGCCTTCTTTTAATTGCTTCAAAAATCCACCACCATTTTCGATTTCCTTAAAGATCTCCAAAGCTTTTTCAGCAAATTGATGCGTTAGGGTTTCTATATAATACGCACCATCTGAAGCATTTGAAACCTTATCGAAATAACTTTCATTTTTGAGCACTAATAATTGATTTCGCGCGATCCTGTCTCCAAACTCATTGTTCTTATGGTAAATAGCATCATAAGGAGAATTATAAACATCGTCTGCGCCCCCAAGCACCGCACTCATGCTTTGCGTAGTGGTTCTAAGAAGGTTTACATTATAATCGAATAAGGTTTTATCTCTTTTGGTGGGCTGTGCTAAAATGCTGCACTTATCTGATACTTTATATTCTGAAGCTAAACTTGAAAACAATAATCTTAAAGCTTTAAGTTTTGCGATTTCAAAAAAGTAATTAGAACCTGTGGCGGTTAAAAACTGAAGCGGAATTTCCATTTCGGAATTTCCTTCGTTATTAAAATGATTAAGATATTCGTTAGCATGAGCAAGCATATAAGCTAATTCCTGAGGAATTGTTGCTCCCGCATTTTGATATAAAGTACCATCTACGCTTATTGTAGAATTAAATCCTTCAGCTTTCCCAACTATTTTATCTAAGATCTCATGATCTGTTTTTAGATCGTGGTACCAGTTTCCTGTCTGGGCTAAATTCCCTATAATGTCGAGTTGTAAACTTATCTTATGTTCTTTACCTTTTAAATAAGAGGTTAGTTTATCGAAGGCTTTTTCAGAAAGAAATTCAAAAGAAATATTGAGAGGAGTTTTGCTTAGCTCGATATCTTTAAAAAGAATAGCATAATCGGTTTTTTCCGAAGAAATGATGAACCACAAACTTTCAGCTCCTTTTTTAAGAACTTCTAGGGCTTTAGTGTTGCTTTTTACATCTGAAGCCACATAGATCTTTTCGCAAACATTCCATGAAATAGGATTTGTAATTGCAATTGGATCTTTAAGATCTTCGGCATTATAAAAGGGTTTTACTGAAATCCCGTCTTTGCTATGAAAAATAAGAGTTTCATTATAATCTGCTCCTTTCAAATCGAATTGAATTTTCTGCTTCCATTCTTTGGCAGAAACTTCGTGAAATTCGTTGAACAAGGTTTGACTCATAATAACTGTTTTATATTCTAATTTTAGAAACCGGGAATTGTTAATCTATGGTATCATAATGAATAATATAGATGTCTTCATCGGCTCGTTTCATGTAGTAATGCTGCCTCGCGTAGCTTTCTAATTCAAATGAATCATTCAACTTTTCTATGGTAGTTCTATCTTTTGAAATCTCCTTTTGATAGTATTCTTTGTTTACTTCAAGTTTATTCACTTCTTGATCCAGTTCTCTATGGATCAACCAGGAATTAGCATCTAAAAAAAACATCCAACCCCCAAAAATAAGCAAGATCAGCACGTATTTATTGCTGATAAATCTGAACCATTTATTTCTGCGCAGTTGCTTTAGTTTCATAAGTTTTAAAGATACAAAATTACGCCAATCTGTCCTTGATGATTGTTTGAACTATATCTACGGCAACATTGTTATATCTATTGGTAGGAATAATGATATCTGCAAATTCTTTGGTAGGTTCAATAAACTGCTGATGCATAGGTTTTAAAGTGGTTTGGTAACGCCAAAGCACTTCATCAAGATCACGACCACGATCGTTGATATCTCGCTTTAATCTTCTAATTAAACGCTCATCACTATCTGCATGCACATAGATCTTAATATCGAACATATCACGGATATCTGCGTGGGTAAGTATAAGGATCCCTTCTACAATGATCACTTTTTTAGGCTGAATTGTAACAGTTTCCCCGGTTCTGTTGTGCTCTTTGAAGGAATAAACAGGTTCTTCTATAGAATTACCGTTTTTTAATTCTTTAAGATGAGACACTAAAAGATCGAAATCTATGGATTTAGGATGATCAAAATTGATCTTAACGCGCTCTTCTAAAGATAAATGGCTAGTATCTTGATAATAAGAATCTTGAGAAATAACGGCTACATCCTCAGTTTTTAATTCATCTACAATCTGACTAACAACCGTGGTTTTTCCGCTACCGGTACCGCCGGCTATTCCAATAATAAGCATCTTTTAATTTTTTGAGCAAAGTTAATTATTAGTTTGAAAAATCGAGAGAATATTAAAATTCAATTACATAAGTCCTAATAAGATTTATTAATTATTATATTTGATCAAATTAGAAAAGTTGAAAGTCTGATAGTTTGATGAGAATTTTATTTTACGCACATTCCTCTACAATGTATGGAGCTAATACTTCTCTTATAAATTTAATTTCAGGATTAAAATTAAGAGATTCTAGTTTAGAATTACATTTAATAATACCATCGCATTCCGATCTTATTCATATTTTAAAAAAAGAAAATATAGATTATACTATTATAACACATTATAATTGGATTTATGATAATGATTTGTATAGTAGCAAGTTGCGAAATAATAAAATAATTGGAAGAATATGGAAGTATAAAAATATTCTTCAAAAATACTTATTAAATAAACGTCAACTTAAAGAACATAAATCCTTCGTAAGAAATTTTGATCCAGATTTAATTTATGTGAATTCTTCTTTAGCTCCAATGGGATTAATGGTAGCAAATGCGTTGTCCATTCCTTATTTATGGCATCATCGGGAAACGTTGAATGATCCATTAACCTCCTATTATTTGGAGGATCTTACCCGATTCAAATATTATTATAAAAATGCTAAAATTCATATTTTCCCCTCCCATTTTTTAGCAATCTATTATTCTGCTTTATTTAACGATAGAGATACAGAAAAAATAGTTGTGCCTAATGGTGTTGCTTTTTTATCTGATAAAAATCTAAAACAAATTCAAACTAGTGAGAATATTAGTTTTGGAATAGTGGGCAGAATAAACAAACAAAAAGGGCAACAGGAAGTCATAGAATGTTTTGAGAGGATTTATGCCGAAAAGGGAACTAATTCTAACTTGCCGGAATTGCATCTTATTGGAGGTGGTGTTAAGGAATACATTGATGAGTTAAAGGAAAATTTAACGAGTAAATCCATTTTTTTTAGTGGATTTGTCAATTCACCAGAAACTTTTTCTTGCATAGATTATTTAATTATAAATGCGAAAAATGAAAGTTTTGGTAGAGTAGTTGCAGAGGCAAATGCTCTAGGGATTCCAGTTATAGCTCTCAAGTCTGGTGCTCTCCCAGAACTTATTCAAGAAAACATTAATGGCTTTTTATATAGAGATAGTAGTGAATTAACTGAAATAATAGAAAAACTTTCGTTTCAACATGATAAGGATTATTACAGAAATCTGACCTTATCCAGCAGAAAAACCTTTGAGAATAGATTTAGTATTGAAAAATATTCTGAAATAATTCTAGATGTTATTAAGAAACTTAAAAATTAAATTCTGAAGTTAAAAATTTATTTAGTTCCTTTGAAGCCTTTTCAGCTCCTTTAGAATTTAAATGGTTTGCATTAAAAAACAATTTATAATCATAATCCTTGTTTTCTTCGTTTAGTAGAAATTTGGTTTTCGGAAATTTAAGTTTAACATCTTCGAAAAGCGAATTGCGCATATTAATCATCTCTTTATTTCTTAATGAATTATATTTTTCATGAGACGGTGTGCCATAAATAACAACATCTAGTTTCTTAGATTCACACAACGATAAAAAATCAATAAGTAATTTAGAGTTTTTTTCAAATGAGTCATTGTTTAAACTGTTCTCTATATAAATATCTTTTTCTTCCACCTTATTAATGTCAAAATTAGCAACGTTGAATGATCCATCAAATTTATTGGTATCAAATCCATATATATTAAAATTTTGCGGAGAAGATTCGTTAATATGATTAATAATAAGATTTGTAAAATATTGTGGGTGTGTGTAATACAGAAGGTTATCTTGGAATTTTATTCTTCTTCCAAAAGTATTTGCCTTGTAATCAATCCAGTTTAAATGGTGAATAACCAACGGACTATAATTGTCTTTGATTTGTAGAGTATTAAATAATACTTCTATAACTACTACTTTTAATGCCGGCAAACTTTTTTCAAAGTGTTTTAACAGAATATAATTTTCATCTAAAGTCTGTGCAGAATTGGATAAATTTATTGCCTTTGCGTCTAAAAATTCAGGATTGATAGCTCTTTCCATTTGTGAACTACCTAAAATTAAAACTTGTAAACTATCTGAATTAGCAGAAATGTAATCTTTTTTTAGCTTTGTGGTGGTTGGAATTGTTCTTATATAGATTTCTACGGCTGTCATTATTATAAGAACCGGAGCAATAAATAAAATTAAGGAGCCAAATACTTTTATTATTTTAGAATTGGAAGTAAATGAATGATTCTTGGGGTCCACCATACCTAATTATTAAAAATATAAAAATATAATAAATCATCCATCTTATCGGTCTGCTAGCGTGATTTTGAAGATTTAAAAATGGAAAATCCTTTTTTTGAGTAATAAGTTCAATTAGTAATAATAATGGCAATACTAAGATTTTTAAGCCAATTATTGTTTCAAAGTCATGATCTGGTACCAAACTGAAAATTCTCTTTAAAATGTAGAACGCTTTATCACTGCTTTCAGATCTAAAAAAAACACCGGCTAGAGAACTAAGCGTAAAACAAATTGCAATTAAAAGTAAGCTATAAGCTGTGGTTAATCCATATTTTTTTATGAGTTTTGGACTTATTTTAGGTAAGTATTTATAGATGATCATGTAAATGCCATGAATTGCTCCAAAAATAATAAATGTCCAATTTGCACCATGCCAGAAGCCAATTAGCACAAAGGTAAGGAGTAAACCTAAAGAAGTCCTAATAATGGTTCTATTAGTATTTAAGAGGAGTGGTATATAAACATAATCCCTAAACCAAGTACTTAAAGTAATATTCCATTTTCTCCAAAATTCAGGAATGCTTTTAGCAAAATGAGGTAGTCTAAAATTAACACTTAGATTGAATCCGAATAGTTTTGCTGTTCCTATTGCTATATCTACATATCCGGAAAAATCACAGTAAATTTGAAAATAAAATAAGACTAAAGCCGAGAATAATTCTAAACTCTGAAAATCTTCAGGATTAGAAAAATATACATTAACAGCAAGAGCAAGATTATCGGCGATAACAATCTTCTTAAATAGACCCCATAAGATTTGTCTCAATCCATTCCTAAACTCACTTGAGCTAAATTCTCTGTTCTTAAAAAATTGAGGTAGTAGTTTAGATGCCCTCTCAATTGGGCCAGCTACCAACTGAGGAAAGAAGCTAACAAAAGTAAGAAATTCTAGTAACTGATTAGTGGGTTTAATTTTACCTCTATAAACATCAACGGTATAACTAATTGTTTGGAAGGTATAAAAACTTAAACCTACAGGTAATAAAATATTTATAACATAACTATTCGTCATTCCAAATAGTTCAGAGAAACTAGTTGTGAAAAAATTGTAATACTTAAAAATGAAAAGAATTCCAATATTCCAAATTACACTAGTAAGAACTAGTAATTTTTTCGATTTTGGATGAGTAGTTTTATATATTTTGAGAGAAATAAAATAATCTAGAATAGAACTACTAAAAATTAAGAATAGAAATCTCCAATCCCAAAATGCATAGAACACATAGCTAGATACTAATATAAAAGCATTTTGAGCTTTTAAATTTTCACTTCCTATAGTCCAATAGACAATAAATACTAGAGGTAAAAAAAGTGCATACTCAAAAGAATTAAATAACACTCATGCAATTTTAATATTACTAATTCTCAAAAATAAAAAAAACCCGAGAATATACTCGGGCTTTAATAATTGTTTTGAATTATTACTTTCTATTTGTACAATCTCCACCATCGCCAACAGTATCGTCAGTTATAATTGATACTACTGAATCACCAAAAATGGTTGATCTATAAACTCCTGTTCCATAGTAAGATGAACAATCAAAACTTGCTGTTTCTGGTGCAAATTCATGAAATAATAGACTAGTACCAGGTGAATCTACGTTACGAAAAGCAATAGGTCCAGAATTTCCATTTAAATCTGGCTGTGCGAAAATTTCACAAGTGCTGGCTCCAAATAAATTGCTTGTGCAATTTTGTTGCAATGCAGTACCTTCATAAATTCTAGAATTTAACACATATTGCATAGTTATAGGAGAATTACCTGGAGAAGCGGGATTTAGCATAAAGTTAAATGTTTGAATAGATCCTGGTGCTCCCAATTCTGGATGCGGTGAATTATCACCATCAGAATCAAAACAACCAGACGTACAAGTGTAAGTTCCTGTTTTTGTTTGAACGGCACCTTTAGTAGTTTCTTTCACTACTATTACTCCACCTTTTTGACCATCATATGTAACATCTGACATAACTGGATTAGTTCCATCTTCGCCTACATTAAAAGTAAAATTAAAATTGCCTTCAGTAAATCTCATTCCTTTTACCGCCTGACCCTTAGTTGTATTTTTGCTAGATCTTACTACTTGTTTGGTTTGATCTGGGAAGCTAAATTCTGCAGATGGTTGACTAATTCCATTTAATGTTATAAGAATTGTTGCACGATTTTTCCCATCTAATGTAGTGAATAGCCCTTTATAAATCCCAAGGTTGGAATTGTCAAAATCACCGTTGGCTAATTTCTGTTCAAATGATAAAGCTTCTAATTCTTTATTAGAATCAATTTCTGAATCTGTAGAACAAGAAAAAAGCAATGTGCTTATAAATAATAAAGTAAATAATTTTTTCATAATTTTTATATTGCAAGTTTTGAGGTGTAAAAATACATAATAATCTCAAATGATATAATTTAATTTCATAAAATGTATCACGTTTTCGGGTATTTAATGGTTAGCGTTAATAATTTTATTAAATCTATCATTTAACTTATTCTATTTTTATTAAAATACTAGATGTTATTTACTAATCAATTCAACCTCAGCTTCTGTAACTTCTTCTTTAGCAGAATTTCCCCAAGTATTCGAAACATAATTCATAACATCTGCAATTTCTTGATCGCTTAATCCTTGTGCTGCCATTGCATTATTATATTCTTCTCCATTCACTACTATAGGTCCGGATAAACCATATTTAATCGCTTTTAAGCTTTCTGTTCTCTTTTCGGTTAACCAATTAGATCCTGCTAGTGGTGGGAAATTTCCCGGGATCCCTTTTCCGCTAGGTAAATGACATGTTACACAAAAATTAGTATAAACCTCTTCGCCTCTTTTATAACTTTCAGATACTTTTTTTTGCGTTGGTGTATCAGATATGCTGATATCTTCAGAATTTAAGCTGGACTGATCTTTCTTTTTATCTGAATTACAAGCAACGAATAAACTTGCTGTTAATAGTATTGGTAGTATTTTCATTTTGTTATTGTTTAGTTTCGGTTGCTATTAATTTTACGATTCCAACTCCTTCTACTGCTACATAAATATAGCCATCTGGTGCTTGTCTTACATCTCTCACTCTCCCGATCCCTTCTAGAAGCTTTTCTCTTTTTACCACTTTTTCTCCTTCAAGAATATCTAGTTCTAAATATTGAAATTTAAGCGATCCAATTAATAAATTGCCTTTTAGGTTGGGGTATTTATCTGAAGTGATATAGGCCATTCCGCTTGGAGCAATCGAAGGTATCCAGTAGTAAATAGGATCTTCCATATCTGGTCGGGATGTTTCTGAAGTAATTGATGTACCGCTATAGTTCTGACCATACGTAACAACCGGCCAACCATAGTTAGCACCTTTTTTAATTACATTTATTTCATCTCCACCCATTGGGCCATGCTCGTGCTCC
This sequence comes from uncultured Antarcticibacterium sp., assembly GCA_964636585.1. Classification (GTDB taxonomy): domain Bacteria; phylum Bacteroidota; class Bacteroidia; order Flavobacteriales; family Flavobacteriaceae; genus Gillisia. The sequence goes on along the minus strand of CAZWSP010000129.1, from coordinate 857 downwards.
CAGATCTCTCCGGTTAACGGGTGCAATATTAAACCTTGAGGATTTCTATGTCCGTAACTATAGATGGCTTTTTTTGCATCTGCTTCATTTACAAATGGATTGTCTTCAGGAATACTGCCATCATCATTTAACCTATAAATCTTTCCATTATCTCTGGTGATGTCTTGTGGATTGATGTCTCGTTCTCCGCGCTCGCCAGCAGAGAAGTACAAATAACCTTCTTTATCGAAAGCGATCCTTGATCCGAAATGCTGTCCTTTATTAGTATTCGGAGTTGCTTTGTACAAAACTTCTACAGATTGTAATTGGTTGTTTTCAAGTTTAGCTCTTGCAATGGCTGTATTTCCTCCATTATCATCCCCTTCAGCAGAAGCATAGCTAAAATAAATCCAACCATTTTCTTCATAGTTTGGATGCAAGACGATATCTAGCATCCCACCTTGGCCTCTATTATAAACCGATGGAACTCCCTGAACTAGTTGCTTCTTACCATCTTTAAAATGGATCAACTCTCCGCTTTTTTCAGTGATTAGCATGCTTCCGTCTGGTAAAAATGCCATTCCCCAAGGGATGTCAAGATCTTCTACTATAGTTTCTGAAGTATAAGCGTACGTGCTTTTTTCTATACTTGTGTCCTTTTGAGCACAAGCAGTAACTGTGAGCAGCAAAATGCTGAGAAAGAAAAAGTTATATTTCATAGGAATGGTTTTATTATAAAGTTTAAAAAGATACTGTTTTATTTAATTGAACTATAATTTGAGGGAAGTTAAAAATAATTCATTTAAATCATATTGAAAATAGGTAGATTAAAAGTAATTCTTATATTTGCAGCCGCTATAACGATAAGCATTTTGCTA
>CAZWSP010000128.1:1036-9430 GCA_964636585.1 uncultured Antarcticibacterium sp. | reverse complement strand
AATTTTCTCATATAAAAAAATGCTAGTTTTTAGTAATCTTGTAAATTAATTCGGCTGTCTTCATACTGGCTCCATTTCCTCCTAATGCCCTTTCTAACTCGAAGTAGTCTTCAAATATTGTCTTTCTATGTTCGGTTTCTAGAACTTTTTTTAATTCAGTTACAAGATTCTTTTTATTGAATTCCTTCTGAATCAATTCCTTGACAACTTCACGATCCATAATTAAATTAACCAGCGAAATATAGTCTAAATCCACTATCCTTTTTGCAATTTCATAAGAAATTGTACTCCCTTTATAACAAACTACTTCTGGTACTTTAAAAAGCGCGGTTTCTAGGGTTGCCGTTCCAGAGGTTACTAATGCGGCAGTAGAGAGACTAAGCACATCGTAGGTGTTGTTCATAACCAGATGTACATTTTTCTTTTTTATGAACTGTTGGTAGAATTCTGGCTCTTGACTTGGTGCTCCAGCAATAATAAATTGATATTCCTTAAAATCGTCTGTAATGCTTAACATAATCTCCAACATTTTAGAGATCTCCTGTTTCCTGCTTCCAGGTAATAAAGCGATTATCGGCCTTTTATCTAGTTCATGTTTCTTTCTAAATTCTTTTGGTGCAACCAACTCTTTTTTTGAAATGGCATCCAGCAGCGGATGGCCTACAAAATGAACCGGGAAATTGTATTTCTCTTCGTAGAATTTTTTCTCGAAAGGTAAAATAACATACATTTCATCTACATCTCTCTTAATAGCTTCAATCCGATTTTCCTTCCAAGCCCATATTTGTGGAGAAATGTAATAATGGGTTGGAATTCCTTGTTCTTTCGCCCATTTGGCAATTCTTAAATTGAACCCTGGATAATCTATAAAGATGAGAACATCTGGTTTGTATTCAGCAATGTCCTGCTTACAGATCTTTATATTTTTTAGGATGGTTCTTAGATTTGCAACTACTTCAATAAAACCCATAAAGGCAAGATCGCGATAATGCTTTACCATAGTTCCACCTACTTCCTGCATAAGATCGCCTCCCCAAAATCTAAATTCAGCTTCAGCATCTACCTTTTTTAAGGCTATCATTAGATTTGAAGCATGAAGATCTCCGGAAGCTTCACCGGCAATTAGGTAGTATTTCATTCTTAGGTTTTTAGAATAGAAGTTTCTTTAATCGAGAACACTTTTATTACATGAATTGAGTAATTGCTATCACAATCGCCATTAATACTGTGGCCAAAAGAACTCCGCGTGCATGATACATTTGGTTCTTTTTTAAAAATACAAAAAATGGAAAGAAATTCAAGATGGCACCTAGTGCAATTATTTTTCCAAGATAGTCGTTTTGCTGGGCATGTTGAAGTGTTGCTTCTAGACCCATATCAGAAAACATGAGGATATAAAAGAATATTCCCGCAGCATTTGCAATAATGCCTACTAAAAAACCTATTAGAACGTATTTCTTAATCATTGAGATCCCAGCTATTTAGATCTTTAATATAATGATGTGCAGTAAGATCGAATTGAACAGGAACTACAGAGATAAATCCATTTGCAAGTGCCCATTCATCTGTATCTTCACCCTTATCTTCATTCACAAATTTTCCAGTTAACCAATAGTAATCTCTTCCTTGCGGACTAGTACGCTTGTCGAATTCTTCTACCCAATGTGCTTTTGCTTGCCTGCATATTTTAATTCCTTTGATGTCCTTTTCCTTCAGCTTTGGTAAGTTCACATTTAAAACAACTCCATTTGGAAGGCCGTTTTTTAGCACTTTTTTAGTGATGGCTTTTATGAATTTCTTTGTTGGTTCAAAATCTGCATTCAAAGAATAATCTAATAAGGAAAATCCAATAGCCGGAATTCCTTCGATTCCTGCTTCAACAGCAGCACTCATAGTTCCGGAGTATATTACATTGATGGAGGAGTTGGAACCGTGATTGATTCCGCTAACACAAAGATCTGGTTTTCTGTGCAGAATTTCCTGAGTGGCAATTTTCACACAGTCTGCCGGAGTACCAGAACAGCTATATTCTTTATGCGTAAATTTCTTATCGATCTTTACTTCATCACAATAAAGAGTGTCTGTAATAGTAATTGCGTGTCCCATCGCACTTTGCGGGCTATCTGGCGCAACTACCACAACATCTCCTAGTTGTTTCATTACTTCTATTAAAGCTCGAATTCCAGGTGCGGTGATGCCATCGTCATTGGTAACTAAAATCAGTGGTTTTTCTTGAGACATAGTTTAATATTTACAAGGGCTAAAATAATAATTCTCAAAGGAAAGCTTATCTTAGTGGTCTTACAAATTAAATGTGCAAATGATGAGTGTTGGCACAATTTTTAGTACTTATAGATTGATATTTAATGATGAAATGTATTCGCTTTATGAAAAGGAACTATAAATTTTTGGTGTTGGTGTTGCTTATGGCAGCCGCATCATGCAGTTTTACTACTAAAACTTTCAACGACCCTAATAAAGATAAATTATTAATAGATCTTATTACCTATGTGCTTGAAAGAGGACACTATGATGCTAAAACCATAGATGATGGATTTTCTAAAGAGGTTTATAAGGATTATCTAAGTGCAGTAGATCCTCTTAAAAGATTTTTCTACAAAGAAGATGTGGAGCAATTTGTTGCTTATGAAGATAAGATAGATGACCAAATTAGGAGTAAAGATCTTACTTTCTTCAATATCACCCACGAGAAGCTTTTGGAAAGAATGAAAGAAGTGCGAGGTATCTATAAAGAGATCTTAGCAGAACCTTTCGATTTTAATGAAGATGAAGATATCAATACCAACTACGAGGAAATAGAATATGTAAATTCTAGAGCAGAGCTAAAAGAGCGTTGGAGAAAACAATTAAAATTTAGCACGTTAGGAAATTATTACGATAGCAAAGAAGATCAGGATAAAGCATTAGAAAAAGATCCAAGTCTAAAAGTAAAGTCGGATGTAGAGTTAGAAAAAGAAGCGCGTGAAGCTACTTTAACTTCTATGGACGAGTATTTCGATTTTAGTGAAGAACTGGAACGAAAAGATTATTTCGCTGTTTATATTAATGCAATTGTAGAGGAATTTGATCCTCATACGTTTTACTTTGCTCCACAGGACAAGGATAGATTTGATATTGCAATGTCTGGGAAACTAGAAGGAATAGGGGCAAGACTTCAGAAGAAAAGCGATAACATTACTATTATGGAAGTTATTTCTGGAGGTCCAGCTTGGTTAAGCGATAAATTAAGCGAAGGAGATATTATTTTAAAAGTGAAGCAAGAAGATGAAGCTGCACCGGTAAGTATTGTTGGTATGCGTTTGGATGATGCTGTAAACTTAATTAAAGGACCAAAAGATTCTAAAGTTACACTTACAGTGAAAAAGAAAATGATGGGAAATATCGAAGATGTTACCATTACAAGAGATGTTGTAGAATTAGAAGAAACCTATGCTAAATCTGCTTTGGTTAAAAAGAATGGAAGAGAATTCGGATTAATAAACTTGCCGAAATTCTATTTCGATATGGAGAATTATGCAGATAGAAATGCTGCTTCAGATGTAAAGCAGGAAATTATTAGATTGAAAAAGCAAGGAATGGAAGGTCTTGTTCTTGACCTTAGAAATAATGGTGGAGGATCACTAAAAACGGTAGTAGATATTGCTGGATTATTTATTGAAAAAGGACCAATTGTTCAGGTAAAATCTAAAGAAGAAGGTCAGGAGATCCTAGAGGATCAAGATCCAAGTATTCTTTGGGATGGACCTTTGGTTATTTTAGTGAATGAACTTTCTGCATCAGCTTCAGAGATACTTGCTGCTGCAATGCAAGATTATAAAAGAGCCATTATTATTGGAAGTAAACAAACCTATGGTAAGGGAACTGTTCAGAATGTAATAGATCTTAACCAAACCGTGAGAAGTAATGAATATGGTGACCTAGGAGCGCTTAAATTAACTACTCAGAAGTTCTACCGAGTAAATGGTGGTTCAACTCAATTAGAGGGAGTTAAAAGTGATGTGGTTGTTCCGGACAGATACAGTTTTATAGATATTGGGGAGAAAGATTATGAAAATCCACTTCCATGGGATCAGATCAAAGCAGCTAAATATAAAATTTGGGATGGGTATATAGATTTTGAAGGAGCCATTAAAAATAGCAACCAAAGAATGTCTAACAATGCACAGTTAAATTTAATAGCTGAAAACGCAAAATGGGTAAAAGACCAGAGAGATGAAGAAATTTATCCTTTGAACTATAAAGCATATCAAAATCAAAGATTACTTTCTCAGGAAGACGCAAAAAGATTCGATGCGATCTCTGAATATACTTCTAATCTAACTTACGAATCTTTGCCATACGAAATTGCATTGGCAACTACAGATACTACGTTAAGAGAGAAGAGAGATAGATGGCATGAAAGCTTAACTGGTGATGTTTATGTAGAAGAAGCTATAAATGTGTTGGAAGATATTAAAACCAATAACATTAAAAGGAATAAAGTAGCTAACATCAAGAACTAATAATAATATACAAGTAAAAAGCGCCTCTATTTTATAGGGGCGCTTTTGTTTTATCCAAATAAGTTTATGAAACGTAAATATATCTATCCCGTAATAATTCTTGTTGTCGCCTTGTTGTTGGTATTAGCAGAACGTTGCAACTAATTGCATTCTAGAATGCCATCCTTTCTGAATCCAGCTTAATAAAGATAAAGAGCAGGATCGTGAATCCCCATAATCCAGATCCACCATAACTGAAGAATGGAAGTGGAATCCCCACTGTTGGAAATATTCCTGAAACCATTCCTATATTCACCAGAAAGTGAATAAATATGATACCTACCAAACTGTAGCCATAAACTCTATGGAACGTAGATTTTTGCCTTTCGGCGAGATGAAGCAACCTAAAGAGCAAGCCCATAAATAGTATAACCACTGTGGCAGAACCAGCAAATCCCCATTCCTCACCAACTGTACTAAAAATATAATCTGTATGTTGTTCCGGAACAAATTGTCCCTTGGTTTGTGTTCCTTCGGTCCAGCCTTTTCCTAGCCAGCCACCGCTTCCAATAGCGATCTCACTCTGATTGGTGTTATATCCAATTCCCTTTGCATCTACTTCTTTTCCTAATACAATATTGAATCTATCTCGGTGACGTTGTTCAAATACATTTTGAAAGATATAATCTACCGAATACGATAAGGCAATTGCACCAACAATCATTATCAATAAGAAAGGGAAACTAGGGCGGCTAACGCGCTTTTGAAGCAAACTGAGTAGACCAACAACAATTACCGCTACTCCAACGTATAAAGGACCTATAACCAGCGTTAAGATAAAGATCGCGATTCCTGCGAAGCCTAAGAAAAGATAGATCCCAGAAAGACCTTCTCTGTATAACGGAAATAAAAATGCCGCATAAACCATCGCACTTCCAGCATCTGGCTGAGGTAAAATGATCAAAGCAGGTAAAGCAATTATAAAAAATGCTTTTAACTGATGTGTAAATAATTTTATATTAGTATGAATTTCTCCCAGATAATTAGCTAATGCCAAAGCGGTTCCCACTTTCGCGAATTCGGCGGGTTGAATACTTACACCTCCAAATACATACCAAGAAGTTGCCCCATTGATGGTCTTACCAAAGGCAAACAGGCCGAGAATGGAGATGAGAGATATTATATAAAAGACACTGGAAAACTTCATATAGAATTTAGCTTCTATAGAAAGTATAATTACGATCATTAAAAAACTTAGCAAGATCCAAACGGCTTGTTTTCCATAGATCTGATCGAAATCTAAAAAACCGGAAGGCGCATCTCCTAATGAAGCTGAATAAATATTCATCCATCCAAAGATCACTAAGAACAGATAAATTAAAATAGTAACCCAATCGAAGCTAATAGACCCTTTCGCCATTATTTATTTATTGAGAAAGGTTCGCCACTAATGACTTTTGCATACTCATCTTCTAAACTATGTGTAAGAACCCATGTTTCCATATCGGTTCTGGTAATGGTATTCTTTAAGTATTTCTCTATCATTAAACTTGCTATTCTTCCCGCATATCTACCACCCCAATATCCGTTTTCAACAAATACTGCAATGGCTATTTTTGGATTATCAACTGGTGCAAAAGCAATAAATATGGAATGATCTGTTAGCTGGGTTCTTTTCCCATTTATTTTCGTGTAATTTTCTGCAGTTCCAGTTTTTCCGGCGATTTCTATTCCCGGGATTTGAAGTGCAGAAGCAGTACCAACTTTATAAACTTGATGCATTCCTTCTATTACCGGAATAAAATGCTTGCTGTCTATGGTGGTAAATTTTTTCTCAGTGAAATCTGGATCTTCAATAGGTTGCCCTTCTATACTTTTTAAAATATGCGGAGTATAGAACCATCCTCTGTTGGCAATTGCAGCCGTCATATTCGCTAATTGTATAGGAGTCATTAAAACTTCTCCTTGTCCAATTGCATTGGATAAGGTGGCAGTTGCAAACCATTTATAGGTTGGATATTCGTATATCTTATTGTAATATTCAGAAGTTGGGATCTTTCCAGATCTTCCTGCTGGAAGGTCATATCCTAAGAACTCCCCCAAACCAAAACTATTTAAATGTTTAGACCATACATCTACACCTTCTTGCGGAGTTGGATATTTCTCGATTATTCTTCTGTACACATTGGCAAAATAGGCATTACAAGATTGTGCAATTCCAGGGATCATATCCAATGGGCTAGCATGGGCGTGACAACCTAATTTTCTCCCTCTTCCATAAACATACCCTCTGTTGCAATAAAACCTATCATGTGTATCTACCACACCTTCTTGCAGAGCGATCAATGCATTGATAGTTTTAAAAGGAGATCCCGGAGGGTATTCTGCTAATAAACCTCTATCATATAACGGTCTGGTAATAGTATCTAAATAGAATTTCGTGAAATTGGCAGAACGTTGTCTTCCCATCAGCAATGCAGGATCGTAACTTGGTGCGGTAATGAGCGAAAGAATTTCGCCAGTTGCTGGTTCGATAGCCACAATTCCACCGCGTTTATTTTCCATCAATTTTTCGCCATAGGCCTGTAAAACGGCATCTATAGAAATGGTAACATCTTTTCCTTTCTTCGGAAGGGTATCAAAAACGCCTTCTTTAAATGGTCCAATATCTCTGTTGAATCTATCCTTCTGAATATACTTTACACCTTTAATTCCTCGAAGTAATTCTTCATACTGTCCTTCAACTCCTTGTTTTCCTATAAGATCTCCAGATAAATAGTACGGGTTGTCACTAATTATCTTATTATTTACTTCAGCAATATATCCAAGTACATTCGATGCGTTCTTAGTTTGGTAATCTCTTAAAGATCTCTTCTGAATATAAAAACCAGGATATTTTCTCATTTTCTCCTGAAGGTATGCGTATTCAGATTTTGTGAGCTGGGGAACTACAATTGAAGGTAATCTAGGTGAATATACCTTTGCTTTATCCAGTTTTTTGGCTAGATCTTCTTTTGTGATTTTTAATATGCTGCAAAATTCTACAGTGTCGAAAGGCTTTACGTTTCTCGGGATCACCATCACATCATAAGATGGCTGATTAGAAACCAATAATTCTCCATTTCTATCGAAGATATAGCCTCGCTGCGGATAGTTATAAACCACTTTGATGGCATTATCCTCACTTAATCGAGCAAAGGATTCGTCTACCACTTGTAAATAAAATAACCTCCCGATAAAGATAAATCCGGTAGTTATTATAATGATATATAGCAGTAGTCTTCTCATTTTCGTCTAGGCTGGAATAAGGTTAAGCTTATTAATATCATTAGTATAGTGAAAATACTTGTAAAGAATGTCTTTTTCAGAATTAAAAATATATGAGTAAAACTGAACATTTCCAAAGTAAAAAGCACAAAATGATGCAGGATCACTACTATAAGGATATAACTTATTCTGGCTCCATATGGAGTGTTTGTTAGTTTCACGGTTTGATAATCGTAACTAATACCGAACGAAAATCTTAGAATTATGGGTCTTATATAAGCTATAAAAACACAAGCCGCAGCATGAATTCCTCCGCTGTCTTCAAATGTATCCAGACTTAATCCTAAAAGAAAAGCTAAGATCAAGAACAAAGATTGTGGTGAATTGAATGGATATAAAATCAAGAATAAGATGTACAGATAAGGGTTTACATAGCCCAGAAAATTGATGTTATTTAACAACAATACCTGAAGCAATATTAGAACCACGAACCGAATGCTATTGGAGATTATTGTATTAGTCATTGTCTGTCTCCTCCAAAGATCTAATTTCGGCTTTATCTTTATTTACGATCACGTAAACATGCCCAATGTTGGTCATATCATTAAAAAGCTGAATATCTATT
>CAZWSP010000128.1:0-1026 GCA_964636585.1 uncultured Antarcticibacterium sp. | reverse complement strand
TTGTATAATAGCTTCCGTTTTCGTCCAGATGAAAGTCTATAATATTACCTACAGGAATTCCTTTAGGAAAGATCAATGATTTTCCACCGGTGATAATGGTATCTCCCTTTTTTAATGGAGCTAATCTTGGAACATCTATTAATTGTACCACATTTGGATCTTTCCCGTTCCATACAAGCGATCCAAAATGATTGGTCTTTTTAAGTTGAACGTTTATCTTAGAATCTGTATTTAAGATGGAAATCACTCTAGCATAATTGGTAGATACATTGTCTATAATCCCCACGATCCCTTGACTGGTTACCACTCCATATTCTGGTAAGATATTATCTTTTCTTCCCTTATCTAACGTGATGTAATTATCAACTTTAGAATAGTTGTTGTTGATCACGGTAGCAGTTCTAAATTCGTAGATCCCTTCATAAACTGTTGAGTCTATAAATGTTTCTCTGAATAAAGTGTCTGGAACATTAGAAAGCCTATTTCTTAATTCGTTGTTTTCCTCTAAAAGTCTGGCATTATAATCTTCTAAATGAAAATAAGACTGAATGCTATTTGCCTTTTTGTAAATTCCGCCAGTGATAAAATTGGCAGAACTTATAAACTTGCTTTTATGAAAAGAGTGAGACTGGATTGTTAAAAATAAAGATAGCGCCAACAGCAACAGGAATAGAATGTTATTCTTATTGCGGATAAGAAAATTAAATATCTGTTGCATGAGTTAGGTCCTACTTTATCAATATTCCTTTGTAACGGGCAAGGTTTTTAAGGCATATTCCAGTTCCGCGAACTACGGCTCTTAACGGATCTTCTGCAATGTAAACCGGAAGATCTGTTTTAAGAGAAAGACGCTTGTCTAATCCTCTTAACATAGAACCACCACCTGCTAAATAGATACCAGTATTATAGATATCTGCTGCCAACTCCGGAGGAGTTTGCGAAAGCGTTTCCATTACGGCATCTTCAATTCTAAGAATAGATTTGTCTAATGCTTTTGCAATTTCACGATAAGAAATTTGAACTTGT
>CAZWSP010000127.1:0-9490 GCA_964636585.1 uncultured Antarcticibacterium sp. | reverse complement strand
TCGAGCCCCAGCCAGATCACTATTTTTTACGTTCTACACTTTTAGTTTCTACTAAAAGTTTTATTTTTATTACAGCCTGTTAGAAATCCTTTTTCTAATCGCGCATTTTGCTCGGGTGCTGGAATTGGTAGACAGGCATGGTTGAGGGCCATGTGTCCATTAGGGCGTGCGGGTTCAAGTCCCGCTCCGAGTACTTTTAAAACCTTTCTCTTTTCAAACTTCTTAATTTATTTTTATTCAAGGCTTCAACAGTCTCTCTTTTACATTACCGAAATTTCAATTTCTCTTTTTATAGTTTAGTGTTTAGTGTTTAGTGTTTAGTTAAGATTACTTAATTTTAATTTTCAAATATTTTCAACGACTTCGGAAGCTGCTTTATAAAATTCCTCTATTCATATAAAATTATTTTGTTTAACTATTTAACTTAATGGTTAAACATTTTAACATTCTTCAGCTCAATACACTTAAAATTTTATGTAGATTTGTTTTATAGCTTTTACTACACTATGGAACATATCAAGCAGAACTTTAGCATTAAAGACTTAGAGAATCTTAGTGGAATAAAGGCGCATACAATACGGATCTGGGAAAAAAGATACAGCATTCTTACTCCCAACAGAACCGAAACCAATATTAGAACTTACGATCTAGAAAATCTTCAGAAAATTCTGAATGTTACTTTTCTTAATGACCATGGTTATAAGATATCCAGAATTGCTAAACTTTCTGAACCCGAAATAGGGAATCTTGTTAAAAGTGTTGCTGCAACAGCCAGTGAGCAAAACAGAGCGATCAATTCCTTTAAAATTGCAATGATCAATTTTGATACAAATTTGTTTAACCGAACTTATTTGTTGCTATTGGAATCTAAAACTTTTAGAGAAATATTTCTTGAGATCTTTATTCCTTTGCTAAATGAAATTGGATTGCTATGGCAGACAGATACTATTAATCCTGTACACGAGCATTTCTTGGTAGGATTAATCAAACAGAAGCTATATCTCAATATTGCACAGTTAGAAGTAGACAATGCTTGTATAGATAGTGATCTTTATATCTTATTTCTTCCTGAAAATGAAATTCATGACCTCGGAATTCTTTTCTTGAATTACGAACTTAATTTCCATAAAAAAAGAACCATTTATCTTGGGCCAAGCATGCCACTAAATGATATGAGATATTTACTCGAGATCCACCCAAATCCTAAATTTCTTACTTACCTTACTGTACTTCCCAAAGAAGTTTCAGAATTCATTAAAGATTTTGACGAAACCCTTGGAAAGGAAAATAAGATAGAACTAAATCTTTTTGGCTTTAAAATTCAGCACTTAGAGCCGGCATCCCTTCCAGAACATGTAAAGGTTTATAAGTCTATCCCAGAATTTGCTAATGAATTATCATATTAATGGGTAATAAAATAAGTATTATAGGTTCCGGATTTTCTTCTTTGGCCGCATCTTGTTATTTGGCAAAGGAAGGACAGGAAGTTACTATTTACGAAAAGAATTCTAGCCTTGGAGGAAGAGCACGGCAATTAAAAAAAGACGGATTTACCTTTGATATGGGCCCATCTTGGTATTGGATGCCCGATGTATTTGAACGCTTTTTTGCTGATTTCAATAAAAAACCTTCAGATTATTACTCCTTAGAAAAACTTGCACCAGCTTATAAAGTATTTTTCGAAGATGGAAAATCTATAAGTATAGAAGATACTTTAGAAAAGATCTATCTCGCTTTTGAAAATGAAGAAAAGGGAAGTGCCAAGAAACTGAAAAAATTTATAGATCAGGCACAGAGTAATTATAACATTGCAATTAAAGAACTTGTCTATCGCCCAGGAGTTTCTCCTTTAGAATTAGTAACTCCAGCCACCATAAAAAAGCTTGGGCAATTTTTTAGCACCATTGCAAAGGATGTTCGGAAAGAATTCAATAATGAGCATCTCATTCAGATCTTAGAATTTCCGGTTTTGTTTCTTGGTGCGAAACCAAGTGACACTCCGTCTTTTTATAGTTTTATGAATTATGCCGATTTTGGATTAGGAACTTGGCATCCCAAAGGTGGAATGTTTCAAGTGATCGCCGGAATGATCGATCTTGCAAAATCGCTTGGTGTGAAGATGCAAACCAATGCGTGTGTAGAAAAAATATATTGTTCTGATGCCGGACAAGTTAAAAGCATAATTGTAAACGGACAAGAGATCGCTTCAGATGTAGTTTTATGTGGATCTGACTATCATCATAGTGAAACGCTTTTAGAACCAAAATATAGACAGTATTCAGAAAAATATTGGGATAAGAAAACATTTGCTCCTTCTTCGCTCCTATTCTATGTTGGATTCAGCAAAAAATTGAAAAATGTGGAGCACCACAACTTATTTTTCGATGTAGATTTTCAGGCGCATGCTAAAGACATTTATGACGAACCAAAATGGCCTGATGAACCCTTGTTCTATGCTAATTTTACTTCGAAAACAGATGCTTCCACCGCTTCAGAAAATTGTGAGAACGGCTTCTTTCTTATTCCGATAGCACCGGGAATAAAAGATACCGAAGCATTACGAGCAGAATATTTCGAAAAGATCATTACTAGATTCGAAAAACTAACAAACCAGGATGTAAGAAATTACGTTATATTTAAAGAGTCTTTTTGCGTGAAAGACTTTATAAGTGAATACAATAGTTACAAAGGAAATGCATACGGAATGGCGAATACGCTGCTACAAACCGCATTCTTGAGACCAAAATTAAAAAGTAGTAAAGTAAAAGGCTTGTTTTTCACTGGCCAACTTACTGTGCCAGGCCCCGGAGTTCCCCCCGCCCTAATTTCTGGAAAATTAGTGTCAGGACTCATTCAAAAGGAATTAACAATATGAAATCAATATTCGACACTGTATCTCGCAGCTGCAGCAAGGCTGTAACCAATGCGTATAGCACCTCATTTTCTCTTGCTACCAAAATGTTGGCACCGTCTATTAGACAAGATATTTATAATATTTATGGATTTGTAAGATTTGCAGATGAGATCGTAGATTCATTTCATGAGTACAACAAGGAAGAATTATTACAAGATTTTACAACCGATCTTTATAAAGCCATTGACAAGAAGATAAGTTTGAATCCTATTTTAAATGCTTACCAAGAAACGGTACATAAGTATAATATAGATCCAGCTTTATACAATGCGTTTCTAAAGAGCATGGCGTTGGATCTGCATAAATCTACATATCTAACTCAGGAAGAATATAAAGAATACATCTACGGAAGTGCAGACGTGGTAGGATTAATGTGTTTAAAGGTTTTTGTAAAAGGAGATCACAAACGTTATGACGAATTAAAGGAATCTGCCATGCGACTTGGATCGGCTTTTCAAAAAGTGAATTTCTTACGAGATCTTAAAGCAGATTTTGAAGATCTAAGCAGAAGTTATTTTCCAAATACTAATCTTGCCGCATTAGATGAAAGTAGCAAACAAAAAATTATCTTTGAAATTGAAGAAGATTTTAAGGCAGGACTTGCTGGCATTGGGAAACTTCCTGTAGAAGCGAAATTTGGAGTTTACACCGCTTATATTTATTACCATAAACTTCTAAATAAACTAAAAAAAGTTCCTTCACTAGAGATCAAGAATAAGAGAATTAGTGTTCCAACCTATCAAAAAGCTGGATTGCTTGCAAAATCTTACATATCATATAGATTAAATTTAATATAATGAACATCGTACTTTGGATCGTTATTTTTTTAGGAACCTTCTTAATGATGGAAGGCATGGCATGGTTTACACATAAATTTGTAATGCACGGTTTTCTTTGGAAATTACATCAAGATCATCATAAAAAAGACCATAGTCATTGGTGGGAACGCAATGACCTTTTCTTCGTTTTTTATGCCGTAGTTAGTATTACATTTTTCCTATTATGGAGATATGATGATCTTTGGATAGGCCTGCCTATTGGGCTGGGTATATTAGCGTATGGAATTGCCTATTTTACCGTTCATGATATTTTTATACATCAGCGATTTAAGATATTTAGAAACGCGAATAGCCGATACGCGAAAGGAGTTAGGCGTGCTCACAAAATGCATCACAAACATCTTGGGAAAGATGAAGGTGAATGTTTTGGGATGCTTTGGGTTCCTTACAAATACTTCAAAAAGTAACTTAATCTAACAGCTTTTGGCCTCACAAAAATTTGATTATATTATTATTGGTGGTGGCTTAGCAGGACTTAAATTAGCATTAGGATTTAATAATGATCCCTTTTTTAGAGATAAAAAAATTGGAATTATAGATCCATCTTCTAAAGACATCAACGATAAAACATGGTGTTTTTGGGAACAAGGTGCTGGAAAATGGGATAGTATTATTACCAAATCCTGGGAAACCGGAAGATTTATTTCATCGACTAAAAATTTAGAATTAAAGCTTCAGCCCTATTCCTATAAAATGCTGAAATCTTTAGATTTCTATAAGTATGTAAAGAATACATTAAGTTTAAATTCAAACTTCAGCTTCATCTTAGATGAAATTGAAAGTGTTGATGACGAAAAAGGATTTGCCATAGGAAAATCTAGCTCTTATCACGCTTCTCATTTTTTCGATAGCAGAATAACTTCAAATTACTTAGAAGACAAAACTTCAACCAAGATCTTTCAGCATTTTAAGGGTTATGAATTAGAAGTGGACACTCCCATTTTTGATCCTTCTGAATTTACTATGATGGATTTCAGATTAAAATTTAAGGATAGCACCAGTTTTACATATGTTTTGCCTATTTCTCCAACCAAAGCTCTTGTAGAATTTACCTTTTTTACCCCTTATTTAGTGGAAGAAGCTATCTATGATGAGTACTTGAATGCGTATCTGAAAAATATATTAGAAATTAAGGATTTTAAGATAACGGAGATCGAAAAAGGAGTGATTCCTATGACAGATCATCCTTTTCACAAAGAAAGCACCGGAAAACTCACCAAAATTGGAACTGCGGGATCTTGGGTGAAAGGTTCTACAGGCTATTCGTTTAAGCATACAGAAAAAAAGGTAGCGCAGCTTATAAGTAACATAAAACAAGGAAATATGCCTTCGCATAACTTGCTAAACAAAAGATCCAGATTTTATGACGCCATATTTTTGGATGTATTAGCAAATAATAATGATATGGGTGAGCAACTTTTCACCGATTTCTATTCTAAAAATTCACCTTTAGAAATTTTAAGATATCTGGATGAAGAAACCGAAATTAAGGAAGAGATTAAAATAATGTGGAGCCTTTATCATCCAGAATTTATACGCTCTTTCTTCCGAAAACTATTCTAAAAGCAACTGATCTATTGTTTTTCTCACAGATTCGCTATTCCAATCTGCAGATCCCACCTTCATGATCACTATTTTACCGGTTTTACTAATTAAATAAGTAGTAGGAAGTGTAGTTCCTTTTAAAGGTTCTGGCGCTTCACTTAATGGTCTAAAAGCTGGAATGCTATATTTTTTCCTATTTAAAAAACCTCTAACCGTTTCATGATCTTCATTAGAAACAAAAAGGAATTCTACTTTTTCTTGATAATCTCTATAAAGCAATTCGAAACTTGGCATTTCTGCAATACAAGGGGGACACCAGGTCGCCCAAAAATTAACCAAAATTACCTTTCCCTTTGCGTCAGAAAATTCTTTCCTGTCTTTATTATTCTTTTCTAAAACCCAATTGTAGTCTGCTATACTTTCTCTTTTCTCTTCTGAAGTTACCGAAGGACTAAAAGCTAGTAATTTATTTACAAAAATTTGAATGGGTTTTCGGGTGCCCGGAATGATCATTGCCAGAATAACTACAGCAATAATAATGTTGGACCACTGATTTTTAAAAAGCTTCATTATTATAAATTATCTTAATAATCTAAAAACATTTAGACAGGTTCAAAGTTAAGATCTATTTACTAAGAGTGCTAAGCTTTTTATTCATTTTGAAAAGTTCTTGTTTCAAAAAATCTATAGATTCTTCCATTTTCTGGATCTTACCTTTTGAAGCAATTTGATGATGCGGTAAAATTACACTGCTAATTTTACCACGCACTACCATAGCTTGGTAAATATCTGATTTATTTATTTTTTGATCTTCAACCTTATCGTGCTCGTTATCACTTTCTAAAAGCAAGATATCTTTATTAGAATCTAAACGAATTCTTTTAATATAAACACCCTTTTCTGTTACCAGAAGAACCAAGGTACCATCTAGAATGTGATCTATTTTTGGTTGCGCTTGACAAATAACAACATCCCCTGCTAATATGGTTGGCGACATACTTTCTCCTGCAACCTCAAACAGTTTCTGTTCAACGGCTGGATTAAATCCAGGAATTCTATACCAATCCGAAATTTCAAAACTATCATCTGCGTAAAAATTCTTAATATAACTGGCATGAGCTTGCGCACGAATTAAAGGAATAAAGCCATTTTCTGGATCTATTTTAACCAGATACTTATCACCTTTTAGAATATAATCTGTGGTAACACGGTAAAGCTTACTTAAATTAATGATATGATCTACAGCTATTCCATTCTGCGAGTTTTCAATAAGTGAGTATGCAGCCTGAGAAATAAATAGTTTTTCGGCAACTAAGGTTTGCGAATAGCCATTTTGTTTGCGAAGATCTCTAATGCGTTGTCCAATAAATGATCTTTTGTTCATAATTAGGAGTGCCTTTCTTAAATTTTATTTGGGATAGGGTATTTACTGCTAAGGTCGACTATTAAAACTGAAAGATATCCCATTATAATTAACAATGATAAAAGTGAGTCTTAGTCGACCAAGTAATGTTAATTTTAAGTTAATGGAGTTGGTCCTGCTTGATTATTTCTTGTTTATTTTATAATTTAATACCGTTTTAAAGCAGATTATCAAATTTAAAATCGGTTTTTTAATCAATTAAAAATCAAGTAATTAATAAAATATATACATTTAGATTGAAATAATTTTTAGTTGAAAAATAATCTTTCTTTAAAAGTTAAGAAAAACTGAATTATTGAAAGTTTTGCAGCGCTTGAAATAATTAATAATTATACTTCTTATTTCTAAAAATTTTATAACCCTACTTGTACATCTTTGGACAAAAAGAATTTAGAACATTTAAATAGTTTCAGAATAACAACATTATGATAAGATTGATTAAACGATTGTAGGGTGTCGAATAATCAGTTAAGAAAACTCGGAATTCTTTTCCGAGTTTTTTGTTTTGTGCAAAAGAAAATAAAATCGAATTACTTTAAAATGTCATTTCAACTATTCTAAATAATTATAACAATCGAAGCAATTTCCATTAAATATTATTCTTAATAATTTTATAGTTTTATTTCGTATTACGTACTTTAATCCTTAAATTCGGCCCCTGAACTGCAATAGCAGCTCTTTGATTTTACAAACCCTACCTTCTAAAATCAAAATATTCGGAAATTTCATTTTCGAAAAAATAACTAAAAAATTTGAAGTTGGTCTAATTCACAATAGCAATTGTGTATAAGATTTTTTTGGCTTTGCCTATCATTATTTTTTAAATAGATAGCAAAGGATACGCTGACGACGAAAATTGGTTTACTGTTAATAGTAGGGTATTAATAGTATAACTAAAGAACCCCGGAAATTAAATTTTCCGGGGTTCGCTTTTTTATTAAGTAAATAGAAGAGTTCTTACAACCTCTTATGCATTATTCTGGATCTTTATTAAGTTAAGAGCAGAACCTTGCTTAAACCACTCTATCTGTGAGTCATTATAAGTATGATTTGCTTTAAACGTATCCTTACTTCCATCTGCATGAACAACCTCTATTGTAAGTGGCTTATCCGGAGCAAATTCAGCAAGATCTATAAAGTTGAAGGTATCATCCTCTTGAACAAGATCGTAATCTTTTTCATTAGCAAACGTAATTCCTAACATCCCTTGTTTCTTAAGGTTTGTTTCGTGAATTCTTGCAAAAGATTTTACCAATACCACTTTTACACCAAGATGTCTTGGCTCCATTGCAGCATGCTCTCTAGAAGATCCTTCTCCATAGTTATGATCTCCCACAACTATAGTTGGAATTCCAGCGGCTTTATATTTTCTAGCAACTGCAGGCACTCCATCGTATTCACCATCTATTTGGCTCTTAACGAAATTGGTCTTTTTATTATACGCATTGATAGCTCCAATAAGCATGTTATTAGAAATGTTATCTAAATGTCCTCTATAACGTAACCATGGTCCAGCCATAGAAATATGATCTGTAGTACATTTTCCGAAAGCTTTAATAAGAAGTTTCACTCCTATTAGATTCTTTCCATCCCAAGGCTTAAAAGGCTCTAATAACTGAAGACGTTCACTGTCTTCTGCAACCTTGATCACCACTTCACTTCCATCTTCAGAAGGAGCAACATATCCAGGATCCTTTACATCAAAACCTTTTGGAGGAAGTTCTATCCCTGTTGGTTCATCCAACATCACTTCTTCCCCATCTTCATTTAATAATTTATCTCTGGTAGGATCAAAATCTAATCTTCCTGAAATTGCAATGGCAGCAACCATTTCTGGCGAACCTACAAAAGCGTGTGTATTAGGGTTTCCATCTGCTCTCTTAGAGAAGTTACGGTTAAATGAATGTACGATTGTATTCTTTTCATCACCTTTTCTATCACTTCTGTCCCACTGTCCGATACATGGACCACAAGCATTTGTAAAGATAGTAGCATCAAGATCTTCGAAGATCTGAAGCAATCCATCTCTTTCTGCAGTAAAACGAATAGTTTCAGATCCTGGATTAATACCAAAATCAGATTTCGCTTTAATATTTTTATCTACCGCTTGCTTAGCAATAGAAGCCGCACGTGTAAGATCTTCATAAGAAGAGTTAGTACAAGATCCTATTAATCCCCAATCTACTTTAATTGGCCAATCGTTCTTTCTAGCCGCTTCTCCCATTTCAGAAATAGGGGTAGCAAGATCTGGAGTAAAAGGACCATTTAAATGAGGTCTTAATTCCGATAAATTTATTTCAATTAACTCATCAAAATATTGTTCTGGATTTGCATAAACTTCATCATCTCCAGTTAAGTGTTCTCTAACTTCATTTGTTGCTGCTGCAACATCTTCTCTATTGGTAGCATTTAAATAGCGCTCCATAGAATCGTCATATCCAAAAGTAGAAGTAGTAGCTCCAACTTCTGCACCCATATTACAAATAGTTCCTTTTCCAGTACAAGATAAAGAACGTGCACCATCACCAAAATATTCGATGATCGCTCCAGTTCCACCTTTAACCGTTAGGATACCTGCAACCTTTAAAATAACATCCTTTGCTGAAGTCCATCCAGAAAGTTTTCCGGTTAATTTAACTCCAATAAGTTTTGGGAATTTTAACTCCCAAGGCATTCCTGCCATAACATCTACTGCATCTGCTCCACCAACACCAATAGCAACCATTCCTAATCCACCAGCATTCACTGTGTGAGAATCTGTTCCTATCA
>CAZWSP010000126.1:0-9567 GCA_964636585.1 uncultured Antarcticibacterium sp. | reverse complement strand
TATGTACAACCAAATGGTTTGAAGTACAAAAATGAACATCAGGATTATAAAAACAACTATAAATGTTTTTAAATAACTTACTAATATGTACCGGTCTAATATTTTCAATTTAGTCTAAACGATTGATGTAGAAATCTTTGTATCTACCTTCGTTAAAGCTGAAAAGGTTTTTAGCTAAAGGCTGATTTGTTTTGAAACTCTTTACTGTAATCGTGATTTTAGTCCCGTTATCCTGAGTTTGGATAAGGTTGTAAATATGCTTTGTTTGACTATCTATTCCTAAAAGAATATTCTTCACGTCTGCATGGGTATCTATTGGCGTTAACTTTACATACTGAATCTTTCTTCCTTTAATATCCTGAGTGATATCCCATTTGTAAGTATATCCTTCTTCGTAAAAAGAGAACATTTTAGATGGAGTAATATTATTGTCTTCTTCCTCTACATAGTTAGAAATATTGATCTCTTGATCTTCTGGAATAATGGTATAGATCTTCTTTCCATCGAACAACTGAGTAGTTCCCATTAAGTTCAATAAATATTTGTTTCCATTGATGCTCACATCTCCGCGAGTCTCTTGATTTACATTTTCTGAAGTATTTTCAAGAGAATATTTAAAGTCGATCACCATATTGTCATAGGCTTTCACTTTAGATGAAACTTCGCTTAATAATTTTTTGGCTTTTGCAGATTCCTGTGCATTCATAGCAAATACGCTAAATAAGGCAATCATAACAATACTTAATCTTTTCATTTTAATTTTTTTAATTGGTGTTCTAATCATTTAGTAACTGGTCTAATGATACGAGATCTGTAACCAATACTTGTCTTGCTTTACTACCTTCAAAAGGACCTACAATTCCTGCTGCTTCCAACTGGTCTATAATTCGTCCTGCTCTATTGTAACCAAGCTTCAACTTTCTCTGTAATAAAGAAGCAGATCCTTGCTGTGCAATAACTATAACTTCCGCTGCTTCACGGAACAGTTTATCTCGTTCGCTTACATCTATATCAAGCGCTGTGCCACTTTCGGCATCCTCGTATTCAGGCAGGATGTAGGCGTCTGGATAGGCTTTTTGCGAACCAATGAATTCGGTTATTTTATCTACTTCTGGAGTATCTACAAAAGCACATTGTAATCTTATAAGTTCGTTACCTTGAGTGAATAACATATCCCCTCTACCAATTAACTGATCGGCACCTTGACTATCTAAAATGGTTCTTGAATCTATTTTAGAAGTTACTCTAAATGCTATTCTAGCCGGGAAGTTGGCTTTAATGATCCCTGTAATTACATTTACAGAAGGTCGTTGTGTTGCAATTATCAAGTGAATCCCAATGGCACGGGCTAGTTGTGCAAGTCTAGCAATTGGAGTTTCCACCTCTTTTCCAGCCGTCATGATAAGATCGGCAAACTCATCTATCACCAAAACGATATATGGTAAGAATTTATGGCCGTTCTCAGGATTAAGTTTTCTTGCTTTAAACTTTACGTTGTATTCCTTGATGTTACGAACCATTGCATCTTTTAAAAGATTGTAACGGTCATCCATTTCTATACAAAGCGAATTTAACGTGGCTATAACCTTAGAATTATCGGTAATAATAGCATCTTCAGAGCCCGGTAATTTTGCTAAGTAATGACGTTCTATTTTATTGAATAATGTAAGCTCTACCTTTTTAGGATCTACCAATACAAACTTTACTTCTGCAGGATGCTTACAATAAAGCAATGAAGTTAAAATAGCATTTAAACCAACAGATTTACCTTGCCCGGTTGCTCCAGCCATTAAAAGGTGAGGCATTTTAGCTAGATCTACCACATAGGTTTCGTTGGAAATAGATTTTCCTAAAGCCATTGGCAACTCCATTTCTGCATTCTGGAATTTTGGCGAAGCTATTACAGATCGCATAGAAACTATAGTAGCATTCTTATTAGGAACTTCGATTCCAATTGTCCCTTTTCCTGGAATTGGAGCTATAATTCGTATGCCCAGCGCAGAAAGTGAAAGCGCAATATCATCTTCTAAATTCTTGATCTTAGATATTCTAATTCCGGCTTCTGGAACTATCTCGTATAAAGTTACGGTTGGTCCAACGGTAGCTTTTATTTGAGCGATCTCAATTTTATAGTTCTTTAAAGTGGAAACAATGGTGTTCTTATTCTCTTCTAATTCTTGCTGATCTACAGTGATCCCACTATTCCCAACATTATAATCTTTTAATAATTCTATGGTTGGCCATTTATAATTCTTTAGTTCCAGCGTATGGTCAAATTCTCCAAAATCTTTCACTAATTTTTTGCTCAATGTATCTTCTGCTTCTTCCTCTTCTACAGTTTCTACTTCCATTTGAACTTCTTCTTCTACAACCGTAGGTTTTGGTGCAGGTTTGTCTTTTTGAAGATTTGATGGGGTAGGAGTTGAATTATCTTGAATACTGGAAGTTTCTTTTTTCGGAACTACTTTAGAAACCCAATCTTCCTCTTCGTAAGTTTTATTAGCTGGAACTGCTGAAGCTTCAAAATCTTCATTGATCTCTTTCTTTTTAGAAGCTAAATAGGACCCAATAAGTTCTGGTGTTATTTTTAATCTGAAAACAAGATAGGCGATCAGTAAAAAGGTAAGGATTAAGGCTGTTCCAGCAAAACCGATATAATCTTGTAAATAATCATTTAATTCGAAGCCAACTCTTCCGCCTAACATCGAATTTTTTTCAGCAAAAAAGCCAAAGAAAATGGCCCACCAGATCATCATTAACAATCCCCAGAACCAGAATTTAAATAAATTTTTCAGTTTATAATTGAAGAAAAGATATACTCCGGTAAGGGTGACCAATCCAGCAAGAATAAATGCTGCTAACCCAAACCCGTTGAAAATAAAGAAATCACTAATATTTGCTCCAAACTTGCTCATCCAGTTCTTGGCAACCACATCTCGATTTCCAAGTTCTTGTAGCGTACTTTGATCTACCTGCCAATTAAATAAAAAGGAGATAAAGGCAATGATCAAGGCAGCACCTAAAAGCATAAGAAAACTTCCAAGTACAACCTTTTGTTGCCTGGATATTTTAAATCCGGGTTTTTTGATCTTCGTATTTTTAGTTGTTTTGGTCGAGGCTTTTTTCTTGGCCATAAATTCTCAGGGGAGTTTGTGCAAAAATACAAATTAGCAAGAGTCTAAAATACAGATTTACTCTTCAATATTAACAATTGATCATTTTAACAATTACAAACTCAAATCTAAGGATTTTATTTTTCAATTTATTTTTTAATCATCCCAATCCATTTCAGCAATTTAGAAATGAAAAAGTCTATCTATAGTATAGATGTTTCGTCTGCGAAATGTAGCTTGTTGACGATTTTATTGTTTACATATGTTAAAATGATCTAAATTAGAGAGCTACTAATCTAGACTATTTCAATTGAGAACTTTACCCTATACTTTAAGCAATAGTTGTTGTAAACTGAATACAATCAATTTTTTTCTTGTATTTTTTTTATTCTTAAGCACACCGCTATTAGCTCAGGGTTATAGAAATGAACCTATTAAAGTTGGAGTGTATAATAATCCTCCCAAGATATTTGTTAATTCTAACGGGCAACCGGATGGAATTTTTATAGATGTTGTAAAGGCGATTGCAGAGAGAGAAAATTTGCAAATAGAATATGTAGAAGATGAATGGAATGAGCTATTAAAAAAGTTAGAAAATAGAGAAATAGATGTAATGCCAGATGTGGCATTTACAAAATCTAGAGATTCTATTTTCTCCTTTAATAATATTGCGGTGTTGGGATCTTGGCTAGAGGTCTTTTCTAGAAGTAATAGTAGGATAGAGGCTATTCAAGACCTCAATAATAAACGGATAGGGGTTTTGAAAGGATCGGTTCAGGAGAAATACATTACCCAAAAACTGAGTGAAGATTTCAATCTTACTTATACGGTAATTACTTTCAAGGATTATGCTAGCACCACTAAAGCTTTATATAAGAATGAGATAGATCTTATTGTGGCAGGTAGATTCTTCTTCTTTTCAGACGATTTTTCCAAGGAAATTATTCCCACAGGTATCGTTTTCAGGCCTTCTGAATTATATTTTGCATTTCCAAAGAATAAAAATCCAGAACTCGTAAAACTTTTCGATAAAAATCTGTCGCTGCTTAAGAATGATCCAACCTCTTCCTATTATTCTTCCATTCAATATTGGTTGAATAAAGATTTTAATCATGGAATTCCAGGTTATTTGATCTGGATAATTATTGGAATAGCTTCCATTTTATTATTGGTTTCAATTTTTGCATTGGTATTAAGGTATACTGTAAAGATTAAAACCAAAGCACTTTTTCATAGAAATGTAGAACTAATAAATGCCAAGGAGCAAGCAGAAAAGAGCGAGCAGCTTAAAACAGTTTTTCTTCAGAATATGTCTCATGAGATACGTACGCCAATGAATGCAATTATAGGATTTCTGGAATTGCTAAAAGATCCGGCTATAGATGAACGAACCCAGAAAAAATATAATGATATCGTGTATATAAGTTCTAAACGGCTGCTTAATACTATAAACAGTATTCTTCAGATCTCTAAGATCAATGCTAACGAGATTGATGTGCATTATACTCAGGTAAATATTGAGGAAACCATGTTATTTCAGTTAGATTTTTTCAAACAACAGGCTGCAGAAAAAGGTCTTGAATTAATTTTAAAAGAACATTTGATAGGAGGGAAGGCCGCCATAACAACCGATAAGAATATTCTTAATAATATTATCACCAATCTGCTTAATAATGCTGTTAAGTTCACTATAAAAGGAAGAATAGAATTCGGAAATTATATAGAGAAGGAAATGCTGGTTTTCTATTTTAAAGATACCGGAGTTGGAATTCCAGAGGATAGGTTAGAAGCAATTTTTGACCGTTTTGTTCAAGCCGATCTCAATATTACAAGACCTTATGAAGGTTCTGGCCTAGGATTGTCTATTGTAAGATCCTATGTGGGAATCTTAAAAGGCGAAATTTGGGTAGAATCTGAAATAGATGAAGGCAGCACTTTTTACTTTTCCATTCCATACAGCCCCGTGATTAATCCTACCAAGACCAAACAATTTATCGAGCATAGAGCATCACTACCAGATAAAGAACTTAAAATACTGATTGCTGAAGACGATACCACTAGTTTTCTTTTGCTGAAGCAGATCTTAGAATCTGATAAGATTACGGTGATAAGGGCTGAGAATGGAAAACAAGCAGTAGAATTTATGAGGGAAAATATAGATGTATCCTTAATTCTTATGGATATTAAAATGCCTGAGATAAATGGAATTGAAGCTACCAGAGTAATTAGAACCTTTAATCCCAAGGTGCCTATAATTGCGCAAACTGCGTATGCATTGTCTGGAGATAAAGAAAAAGCGCTGAAAGCAGGTTGTAACGAATATCTTATGAAGCCAATTAATAGAGATCAGCTTATAAGTCTAGTAAACAAATTTGTTTAAACAACCCATTTGTTTGTTTCATATTTGTTGAGGTTATCTGCTGAAAAACTACCTATTTATCTTAGTTAGTTATGGTATTCTCTTAAGAATAGCAGATTTGTTAATAAAATATTAAAACAGTGTTTTGCATTATTGGATTATTCTAGTATGTTTACACTTCAATCCTCCGGTGGCCCTACACCAAAGAGTATTTAATCGCGAAGTGCTTTTAAAAGCAGCGATCTAAAACAACTAATTCAAAATTTTTATTACGTGATGTCAAGTCATTTTAGCGCTTTATAGATTTATGTTGGGATCAAGCCGAAAAACCAACTAAATCCTGAGTAGCATTAATTTAATTCAATAACAATCCGCCACCCTACAGGAAATAGAAACAATATGATCCTAAATCCTATAAATTACCCCGAATCAACTTACATGTCTGCAACAGATCAACTTGCTGTGACTCAGTTTGAGCAATTAATACAAGAAGTGCAACGCATGGAACTTCCACCAGAAGTTATTGTGGAATTAAATACCGAGTTGGAAAAATTAGAGTCACAATCGGCATTCGGTAAGAAATTCTTCAAACAACTAAAAAAGAGTAAAGCTGTTTTATTGAAAATCCTATATCAGGAAGTTCGGGTGGTCCCTAAAAATCATTATCGTGACCTTTGGATCGCTTTGGGATTATCTGCAATAGGAATTCCATTAGGCATTTTTCTAATGTTCTTTTTAAATGGTAGTAGTGCAATTGCAATTGGAATAGCCCTTGGTTCTGCCATGGGAATTGTAATTGGCAACAATCTAGACAGACAAGCTGAGGCAGAGGGCAGACAAATGGCGATCCGACTTTAAATTTCCCCACCCTTAAAAATCAAATTCTTTAAACAGAAATTAATACGCAAACAAATCATCCATAGATCAAAATATTTTTATGCAAAATTTTATAATTACCCTCATCCTATTTTTATTTAGCCTCTTTATGAATGCTCAAACCGCCAGCGTAGAACAATCTGTTACCGGAGTTCAAGTTGGATTTTTAGGAGTATGGCTTAACAACGAAACTAAATTATCAAATTCGGTAGCACTTCGTGCAGAACTTGGTTTTGATAGTACTATTTGGGGAGGTTCCTATTACAAAAGAACCGGATTTTTACTTACGCTAGTTCTTACCTTAGAACCTAGATGGTATTACAATCTAAATAAATGAGTAGAAAAGTCGAAAAGAATAGATGGCAATAGCGGGAATTTTTTCTCTTTAAAGACAAGTTATCACCCAGATTGGTTTTTGATATCTAATTACGAAAATCAGCAAATCGTTAGTGATATTTCTATAGTCCCAACTTGGGGGATTAGGAGAAATATAGGAAATCATTTTAATTACGAAACCGGAATTGGAGTTGGGTACCGCTATTTATTTCTAAAGCGTGATGGCTTTGAAGAAAATGATCACGATGCTGCGTTAAATTTGCACCTAAGGATTGGTTATAAATTCTAAAGCATTAAATTAACTAGACCGAGATCTTAGGAATTTTGTCTGAAGAATTTGTAATTTCACTTTAGAAAATATCTCAAAAAAAAATAATTGGAAACCACCTTTACTAAAGTTACAAGCGAGAATTCAGAAAATCTTTGGCTGAATATCATGCGTAAACCAACAGGAACTTTTGCTTACATTTTAAGGAATGATCCATCCAGAAATCTAACTATTCTGTTTGTTCTAGGTGGAGTTGCAAGCGGAGTTAGTAGACTTTTAGAACAAGATCTTATAGATCGCCCTTTCGATTATGTTCAGTTAGTTATTTCAATAACACTAGGTGCGGCATTAGGATGGATCTCATATTATTTGTTGGCTCAGTTTTTAAGCATTGCTGGAGATCTTTTAAAAGGAAAAGCTTCTGTTAAGAATTACAGAACCGTTGTAGCTTGGGCATTAGTTCCAAACATTCTCTCTTTAATTTTAATGATTCCACAATTCATGTTTTATGGAGCAGGATCTAGTTCGTACTTATGGTTTACGGATAATTCTTTGGTTAATATCCCTCTTTTTGCTTTACAAATTCTTACACTTATCTTAAATATATGGGGATTTGTAATCCTGGTAAAAGGAGTGGCTTTTATTCAACATTTTTCTATTGGGAAAGCACTTTGGAATATATTGATTCCTTTTGTGTTTTTTGCTACTATAATATTAGGTTTTTTAGGCTTAGCTGTTATTTTAAAAGGGTT
This sequence comes from uncultured Antarcticibacterium sp., assembly GCA_964636585.1. Classification (GTDB taxonomy): domain Bacteria; phylum Bacteroidota; class Bacteroidia; order Flavobacteriales; family Flavobacteriaceae; genus Gillisia. Next base: position 1,863 of record CAZWSP010000126.1, on the reverse strand, counting down.
TTAATCGGATTATAGCTGAATGCCAATTCTAATTCCTCCCCATTTTGTTGAAGTTCCTGTTTTAAATTCTTTGGTGAGTACAGCTCTAAAATATTCTAGATAGAGGCTTTTAAACTTTAATACAATCCCATATTTTAATTGTCCAGTTAATCGTTCTATTTCAGAATTTGCGATGGTATACACGCTTTTATTATTGAAAATTCCTCCTTGTAGTGTAGCATCATAACCAATCGCAGATCCCACAACTTGTGAATACCCATAAAACTGAAAATTTTTAGCACTGTTAAAGGAATTAAATGGAGAATTAATAAGGCCAATAGTGCTTTGTAGTCCCGCTGAAGCATTCGTATAAAGAGTTCCAGCTCTAACAGCAGAATTTCCCGTTATCGAGAACCAATCCTTTGTACGAAAGAATTGCTTTTCATAGCCCAACTCATAATTCAACACCAGATCGTTTTTTATCTGGTTACGCCAGCCTAGAGGAATTGTGTTTCCCGTGGCTTCATGAATTGCCACCTGCATTTCTTTACCAAACGCACCAGGTCCTATAAGGCCTATGCTTAGCGAAGAAAGCAATCTAGAATTATTAAGAGTATCTCTTGAAATTGCAAAACTTTTTAGCATAATGGCAGCTGCAAATGGTCGTTCTCCATATTGAATTTCTGGACTTCCAATGGTAGGAGGCGTAAACCCAATATGTTCTATAGCAATGCCAAATTGGATTAGAGAAGATTCAGGTTTTACGAACAGATAATTAATCGGGTTCTTTTTGAAAAAAGGCGACACTATTTCTAGGTTATAACCTTGCGTATAGTTCTCGTCTGTGGCAGAAAAATAATCATTGTCGTAATGCAATCGAAAATACTTTTCGCTATTAATTGCTCTAAAGGCTGCGGTATTATCTATTTTTTGCGCTAGTAATAGGCTCGGAATTAAAAGGAAAAGAAATTGGATCAATAGGTTTTTGTACATGCTCTAATTTACGAAAACAGGGAGCTGTTGGTTTTAATAGAAAATTTTAGCCTGATTATGTTTCATTTTCAAAACAATTTAAAACCCATTAGAATCTCTAATGGGTTTTAAATTGGAATACCAATAATTCATAATTTTCATTCAATTTATTATTGCTACTCCTTGGTAAAAACAGTGACGGTATTGGTGTCGTCGGTAATGGTTAGCTTATTTCCACTGATAGAATAAGTTACCACTTCGGTGTCGTCACTGAAGATTAAGGTTAATTTATTAGCATTGCTACTCCATGTAAAATTCTCGGTTTCGGAATCGGTTTCACCTTCATAGGTGAATTCAGTTACAATGATTCCGGATTTATCGGCATTAAAGGTTACTGTTGCTCCAAAATCTTCATCATCCATAACTTCAAAATAACTCCAGGTGCCTACAAGGTCCGGATCATTTGTATCACTATTACTATCATCGTCATTGTTACAGGACAGAGAGAGCATGGTGGCGAATGCAAGAACAAATAAAAATTTAAGCTGTTTCATTTCGAATTGGATTTAGTTAATTAAACATCTATTTAAAAAGCCTTTTTCGGGAAGGTATTTTTGGAGGGATTAACACTAATTCCTAAATTGAATTGAGATAAATTTAAATGAAAATTTTAAAATAATAAATTTTATATATATAAATTACTGATATTCAATTGTTTATTTTTAAAGTTGAACGCTTGGCTATATAATTAGTAATTCTTCGAATAAGTAATATTTAAATTGAAAGAGTTTCCTTTCATAAATCAAACTGAAGCCATTTTTCTTAAACTCAGAATCTAATTTGGAAGCTGAAGTTATGAGAGTGCGGTTCAACTCGTGCTTCAAACCGTGTTAATAACTATTGATATTTCTG
>CAZWSP010000125.1:0-9644 GCA_964636585.1 uncultured Antarcticibacterium sp. | reverse complement strand
GGTACTTTTAGTAACCTTTTAATTCCATTGCAAATTGGAGCAAGGGATATGGCATCTGGATTCTTAAACATGATTTCTTACTGGTTGTTCTTTATTTCTAGTGTTGTAATGTTAAGTTCCTTATTTGTAGAAGCAGGACCGGCATCTGCGGGATGGACAATTTACCCTCCTTTAAGTGCCTTGCCGCAAGCAATAGGTGGATCTGGAATGGGGATGACACTTTGGTTATCTTCTATGGCTATCTTTATTGCATCTTCTTTAATGGGATCTTTAAACTATATAGTAACCGTAATTAACCTTAGAACTAAGGGGATGTCTATGACGAGGTTACCATTAACAATTTGGGCGTTCTTTGTAACGGCTATTATTGGTGTGGTTTCTTTCCCTGTATTGCTTTCTGCAGCACTTTTACTTATCATGGATAGAAGTTTTGGTACGTCCTTCTTCTTAAGTGATATCTTTATTCAAGGTGAAGTATTAAGCCATCAAGGTGGTTCTCCGGTATTATTCGAACACTTATTTTGGTTCTTAGGTCACCCTGAAGTATATATTGTAATCTTACCTGCAATGGGTCTGGTTTCAGAAATTATGGCAACCAACTCTCGTAAACCAATTTTTGGATACAGAGCGATGATTGCTTCTATCTTGGCAATTGCTTTCTTGTCTACAATCGTTTGGGGTCACCACATGTTTATTTCAGGAATGAATCCATTCTTAGGATCTGTGTTTACTTTCACAACATTGTTAATTGCAATTCCATCTGCAGTAAAAGCGTTTAACTGGATCACCACACTCTGGAAAGGAAACTTACAGATGAATCCTGCGATGTTATTTTCTATTGGTTTCGTTTCTACCTTTATTACTGGAGGTTTAACAGGGATCATTTTAGGAGATAGTACATTAGATATTAACGTCCACGATACTTATTTTGTAATTGCTCACTTCCACTTGGTAATGGGTATCTCTGCACTTTACGGATTGTTAGCTGGTGTTTACCACTGGTTCCCTAAGATGTTTGGTAGAATGATGAATAAGAACCTTGGGTTTGTTCACTTCTGGGTAACAGCAATTGGTGCGTATGGAGTATTCTTCCCAATGCACTTTATAGGAATGGCTGGTCTACCTCGTAGATATTACACCAACACAGCATTCCCGTATTTTGATGATCTTCAAGATGTGAATGTGGTTATTACTGTATTTGCTATTATTACAGCAGCAGTACAATTAGTATTCTTATGGAATTTCTTTAGCTCTATTTTCTTCGGAAAGAAAGCGACAATGAACCCTTGGAATGCAACTACATTAGAGTGGACTGCTCCTGTAGAACATATCCACGGAAACTGGTACGGAGAAATTCCTTCAGTATACAGATGGCCTTACGATTACAGTAAGACTAATGAAAATGGTGAATATGTAATTGCAGGACAAGATTATGTTCCGCAGAACGTACCGCTTCAAGAAGGAGAAGAAGAAATGAATCACTAAGGATTCAACAAAACATAAACTAAAAGCCTTTTCATTTGAAGAGGCTTTTTTCTTTTATCTTTGTTAGCATCAGCTTTGCTGAAACTATCACAATTAGAATTTAATATATCTCATGAACGAGCATCTAGACCCAACCGGTGAGAATTTTTCTTCAGAAGAATTAGATATAGACAGAGCATTACGCCCCCTCAGTTTCGACGATTTTGCAGGTCAAGACCAAGTTCTTGAAAACTTGAAGATCTTTGTTGAAGCTGCCAATCAACGTGGAGAAGCTTTAGATCACACCTTGTTTCATGGTCCTCCGGGATTAGGTAAGACCACCTTGGCACATATTCTGGCTAATGAGTTGCAGGTTGGAATAAAAGTTACCTCAGGCCCTGTGATTGATAAACCGGGAGATCTTGCGGGTTTGCTTACTAACTTGGAAGAGCGAGATGTGCTTTTTATAGATGAAATACATAGACTTAGCCCAATTGTAGAAGAATATTTATATTCTGCAATGGAAGATTATAAGATAGATATTATGATAGAAACGGGACCAAACGCCCGTACCGTTCAAATCAATCTAAATCCGTTTACACTTATTGGTGCAACTACACGTTCGGGATTGCTAACCTCGCCTATGCGTGCGAGATTTGGGATCTCTAGCCGACTTCAATATTACACCACCGAATTGCTTTCTACGATTCTTCAAAGAAGTGCAGATATTCTAAATGTTCCTTTGGCGTTAGATGCGGCTATTGAGATTGCAGGAAGAAGTAGGGGAACACCTCGTATAGCAAATGCTTTATTGCGAAGAGTTCGGGATTTTGCTCAGATAAAAGGCAATGGAAAAATAGACATGGAGATCGCAAAGTATAGTTTGAAGGCTTTAAATGTGGATGCTCATGGTTTAGATGAAATGGATAATAAGATCTTGACCACGATTATAGATAAATTTAAAGGAGGTCCAGTTGGAATTTCAACTCTTGCAACTGCAGTAAGTGAAAATGCTGAAACCATTGAAGAAGTGTATGAACCCTTCCTTATTCAGCAAGGATTTATTTTTAGAACTCCGAGAGGGAGAGAAGTAACCGAAGCAGCGTATAAACATTTAGGAAGAATAAAAGGCGCCACGCAAGGCGGACTTTTTTAATCTTCTATAAGTTCTAGAAATAAATAAGGCATGAGTAAAAAGTCGATTCCCCAAGTTTCATTTCTCAAATTTTTAAAGCATGCCAGCAATATTCTAAAAAATCCGCTTCCTTTTCATCATAGCAATTTTGAAAAGCATGGCGATACTTTTAGGCTTATAATTGGTCCTGGAAAGTCGGTGATCTTTTCAAGAAATGCCTATCTCGCAGAATATGTACTTCAGAAAAACCAGAAGAATTATAGCAAATCTGCCATCCAAACCAAAGATCTTGTTAAGTATGTGGGTAAGGGTTTATTAACTGCCGAGGGTGATCATTGGAAAAAACAACGCAAATTAATTCAGCCAGCATTTCATAAAAAGCAACTTACATTGTTGCTAGATAGCATTCATAAAGCTATTAATACTGAACTCAATAAAATTGAAACAGATACCGAAATAGATATTTTTCCGGTCTTTAATGATCTTGCTTTTCAAACGGTAGTGAAATCGTTGTTTAGCAGTGCGGTTGGAGATAAGGATATTGCCAGACTTCAATACATTACTGAAGCTGCTCAAAAAATGCTGGTTCGAGAATTGCGTCAGCCATTTTTAAGTCTGTGGTTTAAATATGGTGGAGAAATTAAAAAACATACCGATCTAACAGATGAAGCCAGAGTAATTCTTAAAAAATTAGTTCAAGAAAGAAAAGATAGTGGCATTCGTGAGAACGATCTTTTAGATATGCTTCTTGATGCCCGATACGAAGATGGTAATGAAATGGATGGCGAGCAGCTGATAGATGAGATCTTGATCTTGTTTACTGCTGGACATGAAACTACATCGAATGCACTCACCTTTGCAGCCGAATTATTGGCTAGAAATCCTGAATCTCAGGAAAAGATCTTAGCAGAAGTAGTAAACGCGAAAAAGGGAACTATTTCATTAATGGAATTTATTCAATCCTGCAGCTATACAAAAAAGGTGATCGAAGAAACCATGAGAATGTATCCGCCGGCATATTTTATAGATAGAGTAAATTTAGAAGACGACTCTTTTGAAGGGATGGATATCCCGAAAGGATCCAATTTATTGTTCTCTTTTTATGAGATCCATAAGCACGAAGCTCATTGGGAAGATCCGGAGAAATTTGATCCGGAACGCTTTTCAGATTCAGATCCTTATTTACATACACCTTTTTATGCACCTTTTGGAGCAGGACCAAGAAAATGTATCGGGAACAATTTTGCCATGTTCGAAATGATTCTTGCCGTTGCCGAAATGGTTGAAAAATATAAGATTGCTCCAAAGACAACTCCAATAGAAATCCTTCCCTTGATCACATTGAAGCCTAAAAATGCTATTTTAAAGTTTCAAAAGAGATAGCAGAAATGTTACAAAAGACCACGTATTCTAACATGATTAAAGCTGAAGCCATTAGGCTTGGTTTTATGTCTTGCGGTATCTCTAAAGCTGAATTTTTAGAAGCTGAAGCTCCGCGTTTGGAAAGTTGGCTGAAGCAGAATATGCATGGAGAAATGAGCTATATGGAAAATCATTTCGATAAGCGTTTAGATCCTACAAAGTTGGTGGAAGGTTCTAAAAGTGTGATCTCCTTATTGTTAAATTATTACCCTTCCCAATTTCAGCAAGACGATACTTATAAGATAAGTAAATATGCTTACGGTAAAGATTATCATTTTGTAATAAAAGAAAAGCTGAAGCAGTTACTTCAGTTTATTCAGCAGGAAATAGGGGAGGTAGATGGTCGTGCTTTTGTAGATTCGGCGCCAGTTATGGATAAAGCTTGGGCTGCAAAAAGCGGATTAGGTTGGATAGGGAAAAATTCGAATTTGCTCACAAAACAAGTCGGTTCCTTTTATTTTATAGCCGAACTTATTGTAGATCTTGATCTGGAATATGATCTTCCGGTGACAGATCACTGCGGGAGCTGTACTGCTTGTATAGATGCCTGCCCAACTCAAGCTATTGTAGAGCCGTATAAAGTAGATGGTAGCAAATGCATTTCTTACTTCACAATAGAATTGAAAAATGAATTGCCAAATAGCTATAAGAATCAGTTCGACAATTGGATGTTTGGTTGTGATGTATGTCAGGATGTGTGCCCTTGGAATAAGTTCTCGAAATCGCATAATGAGCCATTATTTGATCCAAATCCGCAACTTTTAAATACTTCAAAAAAAGAATGGGAAGAACTCACGAAAGAAACCTTTAATGAGATCTTTAAAAAATCGGCTGTAAAGCGAACCAAATTTGAAGGTTTAAAGCGAAATATCGATTTTTTGAAGGATTAGTTTCCTTAGGCTAGGTATGAATGTTACATTTGTAGTTCCGCCAAAAATTATTAAGATTATGAGTAAGGACAGCAAAAGAAGAGAGGCATTAGTTTATCACGCAAAACCAAAACCGGGAAAAATAGAGGTAGTACCCACTAAAAAATATGCAACACAAAGAGACTTGTCTTTGGCATATTCCCCGGGAGTTGCTATTCCTTGTTTAGAAATAGAAAAGGATCAAGAAAACGCTTATAAATATACCGCCAAAGGAAACTTAGTTGCCGTAATTTCTAATGGTACGGCAGTGCTTGGATTGGGAGATATTGGTCCACTTGCTTCAAAACCCGTAATGGAAGGAAAAGGTTTACTTTTCAAGATCTTTGCAGATATCGATGTTTTTGATATTGAAGTAGATACTAAAGATGTAGAATCTTTCATTCAAACAGTAAAAAATATTGCTCCCACTTTTGGAGGAATCAATCTTGAAGATATAAAAGCTCCTGAAGCTTTCGAAATTGAGCGCAGATTAAAAGAAGAACTTGATATTCCGGTGATGCATGACGATCAGCATGGAACCGCAATTATCTCTGCAGCTGCATTATTAAATGCCTTAGAGATCGCAAAGAAAAAAATTGAAAAAGTAAAGATCGTTATTAGTGGTGCTGGAGCTGCTGCGGTTTCCTGTACAAAACTTTATAAGGCTTTTGGTGCAAAGGCAGAAAATATTGTGATGTTGGATAGCAAGGGAGTTATTCGCGCAGACAGACCTAATTTATCTATAGAGAAACTTGAGTTTGCTACCAAGAGAAAAATAGATACGCTTAAAGAAGCAATGAAGGATGCCGATGTTTTTGTTGGACTTTCTATTGCTAATATTGTAGATGTAGACATGCTGAAGAGTATGGCCAAACGCCCAATCGTTTTTGCAATGGCAAATCCAGATCCGGAAATTGAATATGATCTTGCAGTTTCTGCGCGTAAGGATCTAATCATGGCAACAGGAAGAAGCGATCATCCTAATCAAGTAAACAATGTTCTTGGTTTTCCTTTTATTTTCAGAGGAGCTTTAGATGTAAGAGCAACAAAAATTAATGAAGCCATGAAAATGGCTGCTGTTAAAGCTTTAGCCGAATTAGCAAAAGAACCTGTTCCAGAACAAGTGAACATTGCTTACGGTGAAACAAAATTGAATTTTGGGGCAGAATATATCATTCCAAAACCTTTCGATCCAAGATTGATCGCAAAGGTTCCTCCAGCTGTTGCGAAAGCGGCTATGGAAAGTGGAGTGGCGAAAAATCCGATCACAGATTGGGAACGTTACGAAGAAGAATTGTTGAATAGAATGGGGAATGATAATAAGATCTCTAGACTATTGATGAACCGTGCAAAAACAAATCCTAAGCGAGTGGTTTTTGCTGAAGCAGACCAGTTAGATGTTTTGAAAGCGGCACAAATTACTCAAGAAGAAGGAATAGCAATTCCGATTCTTTTAGGAAGAAGAGATGTGATTCTTGAACTCATGAATGAAATAGATTTCGACGAAGAACATGTAACTATCATAGATCCAAAAGGAGATGAAGAGAATGTACGAAGAGCGCGTTATGCTGATGTTTACTGGAAAGCTAGAAATAGAAGTGGCGTAACTAGATATAATTCTAACAATTTAATGCGTGAGCGCAATTATTTTGCTGCCATGATGGTAAATGAAGGAGATGCAGATGCTTTACTTTCTGGATATTCTAGAGCATATCCAACCGTGGTAAAACCTATGCTGGAACTAATCGGGATGGCAAAAGGAGTTGATAGAATAGCTGCTACTAACTTGATGAATACTTCTAGAGGTCCTATTTTTATTAGTGATACTTCTATAAACATAGATCCATCTGCAACAGATCTTGCCAAGATTGCATTAATGACAGCCAAAACAGTGAAACTTTTTGGTATGGAGCCGGTAATTGCTATGATCTCTTACGCCAATTTTGGTTCTTCAAAACATGAACGCGCCAGAAAAGTAAAACAAGCAGTGTCAATTCTACATAGATCGAATCCTGAGTTGATCGTAGATGGAGAGATCCAGACAGATTTTGCGCTGAATAAAGAAATGCTTCAGAGTAAATTCCCATTTTCAAAATTAGTAGGAAAAAAGGTGAATACCTTGATATATCCTAATTTGGAATCGGCAAACGGAACTTATAAGCTTTTGAAAGAGATGAATAATGCCGACTCTATCGGACCGATCATGATGGGAATGAACAAGCCAGTTCATATCCTTCAATTAGGAGCAAGTGTAGAAGAAATTGTAAATATGGCTGCCGTAGCCGTAGTGGATGCTCAAGAAAAGGAAAAAAGAGCAAAAACGGTAAAATAGCTCTGTTTTCGGGTGTTTTAAAGACTTGGAGCTCTATAATATTTTAGTACATTTGGATACTAACTTTTATTGATTTCATGATTCATCACCTTAAAGGGCAATTAATAGAAAAAAATCCTACGTATGTTGTAGTTGAATGCAACGGCGTAGGATATTTTTTACATATCTCCTTGCATACCTTCGCATTACTAAGAAATGCTTCTGAAGCCATTAGCATTTACACTCATTTACAAATTAAAGAAGATTCCCATACCTTATTCGGATTTATGGAGAAATCTGAACGGGAATTGTTTAGGTTGCTTATTTCTGTATCTGGTATTGGCGCAAGTATAGCTCGCACCATGTTATCTTCTCTAGATCCTAAGCAAATTATGGATGCCATTGCTTCCGGAGATGTAGGGACTATTCAGAGTATAAAAGGAATAGGAGCAAAGACTGCGCAACGGGTGATTTTAGATCTAAAAGAAAAAGTTTTAAAAGTGTTTGGAGAGGGCGAAGTTTTTATCTCTCAAAGCAATACAAACAAGGAAGAAGCGTTATCTGCTTTAGAGACTTTAGGTTTTGCGAGAAAACCTGCCGAAAAGGTGGTAGACCGCATTATGAAAGACGCTACAGAAGACCCTACCGTAGAAACAATAATAAAATTAGCTTTAAAGAATTTATAAATTCATATCAATCAATTTTGAGCAATAATTACTTGAAACTGCAATTAACATTTCTGCTTGGGATTTTCTGGTTATTTGTCTCTTCACCCAGTTTATATGCGCAAGTTGCGCCGGTAGCGCAAGATTCTACGCGTACCGGATATGCCTTGGGGACTATTTCATTGCCAAATCCTAATAGCATTAGCGCTGGCTATGAATATGACCCAGTATTAAACAGATATATCTATACCGAAAAATTAGGTTCATATAACTTATCCATTCCCTTAATACTTACTCCAGCAGAATATCAAGAGTTAGTGATACAAGAGGAAATTCGTAATTATTTTAAACAAAAGAATAACGCCATTTCAGCCAATAGAGAAGGCGACCCAGAAGCGCAACAAGATCTTTTGCCAAGCTATTATGTGAATTCAGGTTTTTTTGAAAGTGTTTTTGGCGGAAAAGAAATTGAAGTGGTGCCACAAGGAAGTGTTGCTATGGATCTTGGTTTATTATATACCAAACAAGATAATCCGGCTTTTTCACCTAGAAACCGAAGCAATCTAACATTCGATTTCGATCAGCGAATTCAACTTAGTTTATTGGGTAATGTTGGAACAAAGTTAAAAGTGATCGCCAATTACGATACCGAATCTACCTTCGATTTTCAAAATCAGTTACGTTTAGAATATACTCCGAATGAGGACGATATCATTCAGAAAATTGAGGTTGGTAACGTAAATATGCCGCTTAATAGCGCATTGATCCAAGGTGCGCAAAGTCTTTTTGGTTTTAAAACCGAATTGCAGTTCGGGAAAACTCGGGTTACTGGAGTATTTTCTGAACAAAAGTCAGAACGAAGAACGGTAAATGTTGAAGGTGGAGCAACTATTGAAGAATTCGAAAAGTTTGCGATAGATTATGATCAAGACAGGCACTTTTTCTTAGCTCATTATTTTAGAGATCATTACAATGAAGCTTTAAAAGACTATCCTTTTATAAATAGCAATATTCAGATACAACGAGTGCAAGTTTGGGTGACCAACCGAACTAATAATATTCAAAATTTAAACGATACTAGAAACATAGTTGCCATTCAAGATCTTGGGGAAACCAATGTTCCAGGGAATATAGGCATAGACAATCCTCCGGGCGGCTTTTTTAATAGAACTCCGGGTTCATTCCCAAACAACGCAAACAACGATTTTAACCCTTTCGGGATCACCGGTCCGGCGGAGTCAATATTAACTCCAGCAATTAGAGAAATTTCAACTGTGCAAAGTGGTTTTGGTGGGGTAACAGTTTCCGAAGGAAAAGATTACGCAAAGCTTGAAAATGCTAGACAATTAAAACCAAATGAATATACTTTTGATAATAGACTGGGTTATATAAGCCTGAATCAACGATTGAGTAATGATGAAGTTTTAGGGGTAGCCTTTCAATACACCATAAATGGGCAAGTATATCAGGTAGGGGAATTTGCGAATGATGGGGTAGATGCAAATACGCAGGCAGATGCAGATGGCGCAAGGATCAATCAGAACCTTGTGGTGAAATTATTAAAAAGTACACTTACAAATGTTGAGGAACCTGTCTGGGATCTGATGATGAAAAACATCTATGCTTTGGGTGCTTTTCAATTAGAACGAGATGATTTCAGATTGAATATTTTATATACAGATCCTCAACCACAAAACTATTTGTCTCCAGCGCCGGGATCTGCGGTTCCATTACCATCA
>CAZWSP010000124.1:0-9707 GCA_964636585.1 uncultured Antarcticibacterium sp. | reverse complement strand
CTAGTTATTACTGACACTTGGCGGTGGCTCCTACCAAAATGAACGATAGGTACGAATGGTTCTTGGAGAAAGCTACAGAGATCGGGGTTATGGAGATCACACCAGTAATTTGCCATCATAGTGAACGTACGAAGGTGAAAACCGAACGTTTTGAACGTGTATTGCAAAGCGCGATGAAACAATCTTTACATTACACCTTACCTAGGTTAAATCAGCCAGTTAGACTTTCTGAATTTATTACCGATACTCCTGAAGGGACAAAATTTATTGCGCACTGTGAGGATGGAAAAGATAAAAAATCTTTGAAGAAAAGCTTAAACACTGGAGAACCAACTGTTATTTTAATTGGACCGGAAGGCGATTTTTCTTCAGAAGAGATCGAATTAGCTTTAAAACATGGATGGCATCCTATAAGTTTAGGAACTACCAGATTACGCACAGAAACTGCTGCTATTGTTGCCTGCCATACGGTTGCTTTATTAAATGAAGAAGCTTAAAAAATGAAAAATAAGTTGATATTAGTAATGCTTGTAGTGTTCAGTTTTAAAATGACTGGACAAGAGATCGCTTTATTAAAATATCAAGGTGGCGGAGATTGGTATGCAAATCCCACTGCACTACCCAATCTTATAAAATTCTCCAATACAAACGTTCGTACAGCCATTAAAGAAAAACCCGCTACTGTTTCTCCGGGAAGTGTAGATATTTTTCAATATCCCTTTGTACATATGACGGGTCATGGAAATGTATTCTTTAGTACAGAAGAAGCTCAAAATCTTCGGAATTACTTATTGAGTGGTGGTTTTCTTCATATAGATGATAACTACGGGATGAATAATTATATAAGGACAGAATTAAAAAAGGTGTTTCCAGATAAAGAGCTTCAGGAATTACCCGCATCTCATCCTATCTTTCATTCCGCATTTCAATTTCCTAATGGCTTGCCTAAAATTCATGAACACGATGGCCTTGCCCCACAAGCATTTGGCATTTTCGAGCAAGACCGGTTGATCCTGTTATTTACTTTTGAAAGTGATCTTGGCGATGGTTGGGAAGATTCAGCAGTTCACAATGATCCGCCAGAAGTGCGATTAAAGGCATTGCAAATGGGCGCAAACATTTTAAAATACACTTTCGAAAATTGAGCAAACAATTAGATCACAGCACACATTTAGAGTTAAAAAATAAATTTCCAATAGTTATTCTAGCCGATAACATTACTGGTGAAGCAAATATTGGAAGCCTATTTAGATTAGCCGATGCTTTTAATATTGAAGAAATAATTTTTACGGGGACCCCAATAAATATTAAAAGTAACAGATTAAAAAGAACAGCTCGCAATACTTTTGAAACTGTTTCCTACAAGTTTGAAGAAGAAATTATTCCTGTTATTCAGTGTTATACAGAAAAAGGATATACTCCTATTGCTTTAGAAATTACTTCAGATAGTATTGCTTTGGAGGAATATAGGATGTCAGAAGATTCTAAGATTCTTTTAGTAATAGGTAACGAAAGGCATGGTATTAGCACAAATGTGCTTCAGGCTATTTCAACAAAACTTCATATTTCAATGTATGGAACCAACAGCAGTATGAATGTTTCTCAGGCTACTGGAATTGCTTTGTACGAATTTTCAAAAATCTTTAATACCTTTCATCAGAAATAATATCTTTACTGCGTGAACGCAAAATCCTTTTCTTACGGAATTTTAAGAGCTTTAGGGATTCTCTTCGGAATTTTTCTATTATTATTCTTCCTATTTAAAATTCAATCTGTTTTAGTTTATATAGCAATAGCTGGAGTTATATCTCTTGTAGGTAGACCAATTGTTATTTTTCTAAGATCTAGATTGAAGATTCCCAACTTGGCGGCGGTGCTTATTGTATTGCTTTTAGTACTCTTTGTTTTTATTGGAATCATTTTGGTTTTTGTGCCAATAATTATAGAACAGAGTCATCACTTAGGTCAAATAGATGTAGAAGCTTTTAAGAGTGATATCAATTTAATGAATCAGCAAATCAATGATTATCTTGGAGTTGAAGACATTAACCTAATGGAAAGCTTAAAGCAGAGCGAACTTGTGCAAAGCTTCGATGTGAATCTTATTCCAAAGTTCTTAAATAGTGTTTTTGGGATTCTAGGCGCTACTTTAATTGCTGTATTCTCTATTATGTTTATCTCCTTTTTCCTTTTAAAGGATAGTAAATTAATGCTGAACAGCATCTTGGTATTTGCAAATAAGGGGGAAGAAGATAAGTTTCAGCGCGTGTTCAATAAGATAAAGATCTTATTATCTAGATACTTTGTGGGTTTAACCATGCAAGTATTAGTGTTATTTATATTGTACTTCTTATTACTTACCATTTTTGAAATTACCAATCCCTTAGCCATTGCCTTTATTTGCGCAATCCTGAATCTCGTTCCTTATTTAGGACCAATATTCGCAGGAATTTTAATGGCTTTATTTGTGATCTCAAGTAATTTAGGTGCAGATTTCCAGATGATCATCCTTCCAAAATTATTATTTGTAATGGCAGGTTATGGAATTTCTCAGTTAGTAGACAACTTAATAAGTCAGCCATTAATCTTTGGAGCAAGTGTTCGCTCTCATCCTTTGGAGATCTTCCTTATTATCCTGATCGCAGGGCTGCTTTTTGGAATTATTGGAATGGTAGTAGCAATTCCATTTTACACAGCCTTAAAAGTGATCGCTAAAGAATCTTTAAGCGAATACAAGATCGTTAAAAGGCTTACTAGAGATCTATAAAACCAAAGCGCTTGAATAAAGCAATTTTAAATCCAGAAGTTCAACAATTCATACAGGATAATCTTCAAGAAGATCTCACTAAATTAATTCTGAAGGGTTCACCTTTTGAACATGTGACTGTTCAGGAATTAGCAACTCAGATCTCAGGATTAAAAAGAGCAGAAAAAAAACTGCCAACCTGGTTTAAAACTGAAGGCATACTCTTTCCGCCAAATTTAAATTTGGAACAAACCTCTTCAGAAATTACAGCTCAATATAAAAGTGAACTTTTAGAGGGCGAAGTTTTAGTAGATCTAACTGGAGGCTTTGGAATAGACGATCTTTATTTTTCTAAAAACTTCAAAAAGGTGATTCATTGTGAATTAAATGAAGAGCTCTCTTCTTTAGCTTCACATAATTTTGAGGTTTTAGCAGCATCAAATATCGAAACTCACGCTGGAGATGGAATTTCCTATATCGAAAATACTTCCGAAAAAATAGATTGGATCTATATAGATCCGGCTCGCCGAGACGATTATGGTGGAAAAGTTTTTTTATTGGAGCATTGTACTCCAAACGTGCCTTTAAACCTGAAGTTGCTTTTCAATAGATCAGAAAATATTCTGATAAAAACCTCGCCACTGTTAGATATAAGTTTAGGAATAGATGAACTTAGAAAAGTGATTGAAGTTCATATAGTAGCGGTAAACAATGAGGTAAAAGAACTTTTATGGATTTTAAATAGAAATATTTCAAATGAAATTAAGATCAAAACCGTAAATATCACGAATAAAGGTAACGAAGTTTTAAATGGAATTTTTGGGGAAGATCAATCTAATTTCGAATATAAACTTCCGCAGAAGTATTTATATGAACCCAATGCAGCGATCATGAAAAGTGGCTTATTCGGAACTTTGGCGAAGGAAACCGAAACTTTTAAGCTCCACAGTAATTCTCACCTATTTACTTCAGAGAAATTGAAGCCATTTCCAGGCAGAAGTTTTGAAATACTTCAAATAGTACCTTATCACAAAAAAACTTTGAAGAAAGCTCTACAACTGAAAAAGTCTAATATCACTACAAGAAACTTCCCTCGTTCAGTTGCAGAGATCCGGAAAGAATTAAAATTAGAGGATGGGGGATCAGATTACCTATTTTTCACCACAGATCTTAATGAAGATAAAATTGTGCTAGTTTGTAAGAAAGTGTAAAGGCATAACTTGTGAATCAACTAATTCAGCAAGAATATTTTCCGTCTATTTTTTTTAAAACTTCGACATGCTCAGTTTGACAAATCAATAATCAGTGTAATGCTGAGTCTGTCGAAGCTTTTCTAATTATAAATTCAAAATTATCTCAAGTCCAAAAACATTACTGGTTTTCTGCTGCCTACGGGATGTTTTAGTTCGTTTATCTCATTATCTGCTAACAGATCTATCTGTGGAATAACCTGCAACTTGGTTTGAAAATGTTGCTTTAGCAGTAATAATTCCTGTTCAGAAATAGAATCGCTGACCTTAACCGACAAAAGATCCATTCCCATTTCATCCTTTTCAACCATAATTATAAAATTAGAAACCCATTTGATTTCCATTAAAACATCTATGATATGTTGAGGATACAAGCTAGTTCCTTTATATTTTATATGTTGCTTCCTTCTACCTAGAACTGGGCTTAATCGCATAGTATTTCTACCACATTTGCAAATCTCGTTGGTATAACTCACCATATCACCGGTAGCAAATCTCAACAATGGCATGGTTTCTACTTTTAAGGTAGTAATCACCAGTTCCCCAATTTCTCCAACCTTTACTGGTCCTCCTAATTCGTCTAAAACTTCCGTATAGATAAGTTCAGGTTTTATATGATTTCCGGTATGTAGCACACATTCGGTAAAGGATGTAGCCATTTCTGTGGAAGCATAAGTAGAAAACAATTCGATATTCCAATGATCTGTGATCTTCTTTCCTAAAGCATTTAAATTGTTATGGATGTCTCGCAACGGCTCTCCTATACAAACTGCAGCTTTTACTGAAGAGTTCTTATAATCTATATTGTTAGCTTCTGCGTATTCTATCATTTTCAAAAGAAAAGATGGCACCGCAACCAAATAGTTGGGTTTAAATCTCTCAATAGAATCCCATTGCAAATGTGGCAATCCGCTTCCCGTTCTAATTATTCCCGCACCTAATTTTCTAAGGCCAAGGAAATAAGCCATTCCCGCAATAAATCTTCTGTCTAAGGTGGTTGTTATCTGCACTTTATCTCCCTTAAGCATTCCAATCATTTCAAAAGATTGCTTTTCATTTTCTGCCAATCGCTCCAGATCTGCTTCATTCAAAGCAAAGTTCACAGGATTTCCAAGCGTTCCAGAAGTTGTTACGTGATCTAATATTTCATCTTCTGGGACACATAAAAAATCTGTATTATTATTCTGTAGATTTTCTTTAGTTGTAAGCGGAATTTTAAGAAGATCTGCCTCCGTCTTAATTTCGCTCACATCAATCTTGTGGTCTTTAAATAATTTTTTATAAAATTTCGAATTCTTCTGAAGATAAAGAAGTTGTTTTTGCAATTCTACCCATTGAATTCGGGCTATTTTTTCTACTGGTTCTGTTTGTATGGATGACATATGTTATATTTTTTTACTGCATTTCTTGATCATTCTATTTAAATAATCAAGATCTGGAGTTGTCGTGACTTCTCTACTTTTTGCCTGTTTAAAATGTAGCAAGGCTTGCTTATAATTTTTTTGTTTAAAATAATAATTTCCGGCTAAAGCATAAGCTTTCCAAAAATCTGGATTTAATGTGACCAATTCTTCGAAAGAAGCATCTGTTACATTTTCATCATTTTCAACTTGAGAATGAAGCTCATTATATAATTTTCTGAAGGTCTCATAATCCCGAAACTGTTTAGTCTTCAGAAAATCGTCTTCTGGGATGGTTTCAGAAAAATTCATCACACTTTCTAACTGATTCCCTTTTTCAAATTTTTTAAAAACTTCATCCAAATCATATGCCATAAAAGCTCCTAGCTGATAAGGATTGGCGCTAACCCAAAGTTTTCGCTCATTCGGTTGAAAAATAATTCCGTGGTGTGCAAGCAACTGATTGATGGCTTTTTCGTTTCCTAAACCTAACTTAATACCATTCAAGCCTTCTTTATTTCTCAATATTTCGGCAGCTCGTTCCGGCACTAAGGGATCAGATTTATTTAAAAGTTCCTGCATACGCTCGTATCTATAAAGCGTATGACTTTCTTCTATAGCTTCAGCATTTCGGGAATCATCACTGTAAGCGTTACTTTGGAAATGATTGCTACATATTAATTGATCTGAATTCGAGACTTCATAAACGCCAAAATTCTTCGGAGAAACTTCAATTAGGATAGCCTTATTTTCTGAAGCACTTCCCATCATAATAGATTCAGAAACAAAAACCTCTCTCTTTTTTGCTATGGCAATAGCTTCAGTAGTATTTGAGGCATATTGAAGGATTTCTCTAGCCACAAGAGAAATGGGTGTTTTGGCAATCAACGGAATTTTAGATTTTCCAGCATTAATTGTAACTGTTAGGCCAGCTTCATTCATTCCGCTAACTACACCAATCATTCCACCCCAAGTATACATCATAAACTTTTTACCCTTATCAGGATTTACAAAAGCCACGATCTTCTCATCCGCAAAAGCATCACCAGCGTAAAAGTCGAAATTTCTTCCAATTAATAAATTTCCATCTGCAGTTTTAGTGTCCCAGGCGGCAAAAGAAGTACATCCCACCAACATTAAGTCTTGTAGCGCGTGACCTATATCATGTGCTCCGTGCAAATAAAGCATTCTAACGTAGGCCGGAGCAAAATCGTTATAATCTTGTAATGCATATCTCGAAACACCGTAAATCTCTTGTTTATATTCTTCTGGCACATACAAATACATTTTTCTGTTGAACCAGGAGATCATCTTCTGAAGAAAATTTTGATAACCTCCAGATGGCACCAAACTTTCAAGTTTATCCATAAAAGCGATCTCTTGCTTATGAATTAACTCGCGAGTTAAACTTCCATTCATTAAGCCTCGTTCTAGCGCATCTCCTTCCAAATACAATTCCCAAACCCCATACTTGTTCTTAAGCAAGGTGTTCTTACCAATGGTAAATAGGCTGTCGTTATGTTTAACCCTTAAAGTATCTATGGAAGCTATTTCTGAAATATCAGGTTTATCAGCCAGAGATCTTTTTATTCCGCAGGAGAATTGAAGAAACACGACAATAGTTATTACAAAAGCTCTTAAGAAATTAACGTACATCTCTTTCCTTTTAAACTAATTTTTGAAGGAACACTACTCCATTTTGGCGATATCTTATTTCAAAATTAAGATCTACGATCCATTGATAAGAGTAGTTTTCCTCTAAAATGATCACTTTCTGAATGTGTTTAGTGATAAGTTGATGTATCTCTTTTTCATATGGATCATCACCAAGATCAGATAAAATAATGGCTTTAAATGTTGAAGTTTCAACAGGAAATTCATCTTGAAAAGTTAGTTTTTCCGATTGTGCAGCATAACAATTATTGGCGATCTGAAGCTTTTCTTCTTCCAAAATAATCCCAGTTATCGAGGTCTCCGGTTTTTTGAATTTTAGATAGATTGGCAGGACACCCATTTTTGAATACAGGTGCAGCACATTTTCATTTTCAATAAAATCTGCGGCTTTGAGGTAACGTTCTTTATTAAGTTCGAAATCACGTTTTACCTCCGAAAATATCTTTTTGTGTCTATAATTATCATAAACTTCTTTTCTAAAATAGAGCTTATCTCTTCCGGGAATTTCTTTGAACGATCTAATAAATCTAAGCACACTAAATGGCGGAAGACCTTTTCTACGTCTTTCTAGAAAGAGAAGATCAAATATAAATCCCTGTAAAATAAAGGCCACAGAAACTGCAGAAAATACTCCAATAATAGAAACTATGGAGATAGATCTCAAAGCCGGATGTTTTGCAAAGAATAAAGCGCCAATCCCTAAAAGCGTGGTGATTACCGATAGCAAAATAGAAGTTCTGTAGGTTTTTAAAACCTTGGTTCCAAATTCATATTCTTTCAGGAAAGCATTGGTAATAAAAATGCTGTAATCTAATCCCAATCCAAAAATAAAAGTAGAGATTATGATATTTAAAATATTGAATTCAATTTTAAAGAATGCCATCAATCCTAAAGCGATCACCCAAGTGATCCCAATTGGGATAAGGGTTAACAAGCTTAGAATTAAAGAGCGATAACAGATAATAAGAATTAGAAAAACCGCTAAAATTGAATATCCAATAAGCTTATTAAAATCGTTTTTTAAATTCCCAAGAAAACTCTGATTGAGTTGCTTTCTATCTACAACCACCACATTCTTGGTGCTTTTTATCTTTTTGAGAACCTCTGCTTCTAATTCCTTGTCTAAATTAATTGAATTTGTAACCGTTGCCAGATCTTTTCCAGAAGACAGAAAATCATCCAGATACAGCGTGCTGGTATTTCTATAATCGTTTAAATATATTGGTTGAAAATCTTCAGAAACCAGAGAATAAAATTGGTCGAAACTTTCTGTTCTAAATCCGAATCTGGCAGAAGAAGTGATTAAATTAGATTTTAAAGCTTCTTGTTTTTCCTGAGTCCAAAAACTCTTCCAGGTTTCAATTTTTTCTAATTGCGTATTGGTAGAAAGCACCACTCCCCCAATACTACTGAAATTCTCTATACTTCCAGATCGTTTTAGATCATTTAGCTCTTCATATAATTTGTTATTGGCCTCTAAAGCTTCATCTGAAGTATTTCCGTAAGCAACCAAATAAATAGATCTTGCTGCCTTCCCTGCTATATTCTGAACTTCCTTTTCTGCCTCTTTAACTTCAGTAGGTTCAAAATTGATGGATGAAAGATCGTTGTTGAAATTTACATTTGTAAAATAAAAAAGTCCGCCAATAAATAGCAAGATAATAACCGCAACAAGCCCTTTTTTCTTATGATAAGGGATACCCGCAATCTTATCTATAAAAGTGTCTTGCTGTTTCTCTTGTATTTTCGGAACTGAATATAATAAAGGAATTAAAAAAAGTGCAACTACAGATGCAACCATAACACTGATAGCCGCAAAAATCCCAAGATCATTTAAAGCTTCACTTTTAACGAACAGCAAACATAAAAATGCCACAGCAGTAGTACCACTACTCATTAAAATAGGTCCGGTTACATCTTTATACAGTTTAGAAATATCATTGTTATTCTTATAATGCGTTAAAATATGCAAGGCATAATCTAAACTTATACCAAGCAAAATGGCTCCAATTCCAACTGAAATTGCCGAGATACTTCCTTTAAATAAATAGAGCAATGCAACTGCTGCAATTCCTCCAATAAGACTTGGAATGAATAAAATTAACGGAACATAAATTCGACGATAATAGAAAATAAGCAACAACAGCAAAATTCCGCTGGCAAAACTCATCGTTAATTTAATGTCTTTTTTTATCTGGTTTGCATTTGCAACCGAATAGCGAACTCCTCCGAAAAACTGACCTTCAACTTTGCTATATTTCGCATTCAGGTTGTTTTGAATAGCTTCGAATTGCTCAAGAAAAACTGCGTTCTTATCTGTTTCTGAAGCGGGATGTGTTGGTGATATGAACAGTAGGAGATGCTTTTCATCTTTAGTGATCAAAAAATTATTGAAGAGTTTAAAATCGTCTCCCAATTGCAATTCTTCTAATTTTTTTAATCCAAGATTGGTAATAGACAAAGGATCTTTGAAAATAAAATCTTTCGTAACAAGCCCTGTTGGCGAGATCAAGCTTTTATAATCTTCTTCTACACGTTCATTAATGCTATCTAAGATTAACCTGTTCTCAATCGCAGCATAATCTGTTTCGTTAAGGAACAAGGGAAAATTGCTGTAAACAAAATAATAGATATCCA
>CAZWSP010000123.1:0-9734 GCA_964636585.1 uncultured Antarcticibacterium sp. | reverse complement strand
AGCCGTCATTGTACATATAATAACTGTATCTACAAATGGCTCTAATAAGGCAACAATCCCTTCACTTGCAGGATATTTTGTTCTTACCGCAGAGTGAGCAATTGCAGCAGATCCAACACCAGCTTCGTTAGAGAAAGCTCCACGTCTAATTCCTTGGATCATTACACCCACTAAACCACCGGCAATTCCTAATCCAGAAAAAGCACCATGATAGATTAATGCAAAAGCATCATCTATTAAGTGATAGTTAGCAAATAATATTATTAAAGATGCAAGTACATAAATACCTGCCATAAATGGCACAACTTTTTCGGTAACCTGAGCAATACGTTTAATTCCACCAATAATTACAATAGCAACTAAGCCAGCCATTACCAATCCGAAATAGAAACCTGCATTACCACCGGTAAGTTCAAATAACTGAACAAATTGAGCTGCGGCTTGATTAGCTTGGAACATGTTTCCACCTCCAAAAGAACCACCTATTACAAAAACTGCAAAAACTACAGCAAGGATCTTACCTGCTCCTGCAAAACCTTTTTCTTTTAATCCTTTGCTTAAGTAGTACATAGGACCTCCGTAAACTGTTCCATCTGGACCAACATCACGATATTTTACCCCTAAGGTACATTCAGCAAATTTAGAAGCCATCCCAAGTAAACCCGCAACAATCATCCAAAAAGTAGCACCAGGACCACCAATAGATAATGCAACGGCAACACCTGCAATATTACCAAGACCTACAGTTGCAGAAAGAGCAGCCGTTAATGCCTGGAAGTGCGAAACTTCACCATCGGCTCCGTCATTACGCATAGTTTCAAGAATATTGCCACCTTCATTAGGAGTCATATCTCCGTATAAAGTATCGGCCCCATGCTTCTCGATATCTTCATATTTTCCTTGAACTACTTTAATTGCGGTAAAGAATCCTGTGAAGTTTATAAGCTTAAAATATATGGTAAAATACAATGCTCCACCAATAAGCACGATTAACACCCACGGAATTTGAAAAGTATCAGAAAATGGAATTTCGTAAAAAATTAGATCTACGAACCAACTTGTATAATTTCGGAAGGTTTCATCGATCTGTTCTGAAGTGGTTTGCTCTTGAGCAAAAGTTAATAGAGGTAGTAAAATTGAAAATATGGAAAATAGTATTTTCTTCATTGGAGTAGTAAGGTGTTAATTTATAATTTTAAAAATTATTGCAGCGGCAAGATGCTAAAAAATTAGCCTTTTTCAAATTTTTACTCGTTAAAATGTTAAGGAATTACTAAACTCGGTAAATAAGCTTTAGTTTATCTATCTGATTTGGTCTTCCAATCAGAATTAATTTGGAATCCTTTTTTAAAATAAGCGAAGGCTCTGGATTTACTATATATACTCCATCCGGAGATTTATATCCAATTATAGAACAGCCTGTATTTTTACGAAGATCCAGATCCATAATTGCTACTTCTTCGCCGTCTATACAAATTTTTTCAAAAGGAATTTGTTCTACATTTATACTATCATTCTCTCCAGAAACCGAAAGATTATCTAGAAATTCTACCAGATCTGGCACCACAACCAACGAAGCCATGTGATCTCCACCAATTTTATCTGGCATAATTACATTGTCTGCCCCGGCTAATTTCAGTTTTTGATAACTGGTTTCTTCAGTGGCTCGACTAATAATCTTCAGCTTTGGATTTATCTGTCTAGCAGAAAGAACGATGAATAAATTATCTGCATCGCGTGGCAAAGCACATATCAACGCACTTGCTTTTTCAATTCCCGCTTTTTTAAGGATATCATCTTCACTGGCATTACCTTGAATAAACAGCAAATGATCTTCAGAATAACGATCTACGATCTCTTCATTAAGTTCTATTATCACGAAAGGTTGCTTATACGCAAGTAATTTTTGAACTGCTTGCTTTCCATTTCTTCCATATCCACAAACCACCACGTGATTTCGCATAACTTCCACCTTTTTTTGCACTCTCTTTTCTCTTAAATTACCAATATTATTTTTGCTAAACATGTACTCTGTGATTACGGAAATGGCATACCCTAATATAAAAATACTAGAAAGAATTAGAGCAGAGGTAAATAGTTTTTCTGCGGGACTCATTGGTTGTACTTCTCCAAAACCCACCGTGGTTACGGTGATCACCGTCATATAAATTGCATCTACCCACGAATATTCCGATAAAAACCGAAATCCCAACACTCCAGATAAAAATACAACGGCCAATAAAAGAAATGCACCGTAAATTTTAGAATTTATAATAAATCTCATAGATCGAATACCGAAGTCCGTTTTGTGTACAAAAGATCTTTTACTTTAAGCCAAAATGCGAAGGTTAAATAAAAGGCAAAACCCAATCCTAAGGTGGCGAAAGAAAGGTAAATAAAGAACAACCGAATCGTTTTAGCCCGGATACCGATCTTATCTGCAATTCTGGAAGAAACATAAAATCCGTTTCGTTCGAAATAATGCCTTATGGAGTATACTAGTTTTAACACATCTCAAATATAGCTAAATATCTAGACCAAACCCTGAATTAGTTTAGAACCTAAAGAACACTTTAAACAAGCATTCTTATCGCAATATTCATGTTTTAGCTGAAGCAAGCCTTGAGAAAACATGGCGTTTTTAGCCGTATTTGGTCTAAGTTGTTCAAAATGATCTACTACAGAATTAGTTTCGGCAGATAGATTTTGGATGATGCCTAAAATATCTGAATCTTCTAAATTGCCAACTGTTCGCAGATAGCAGAACTTTAGCGACACAATAGTGTTGATTATAATGAGGTCTATAAAATTCTTGCTTAGCCTTTTATATCTACTTTTATGTGATTTTGAAAAAGTGTAATGAGTATTCCAATATTCTGAAGCCTCAGTATTTAATAAATTATAAATTTCTTCCTTGAAATTAGTTTTAATTATTTTCGAAAACAACTGCGAATTTGTGCTGAACAAACTGGCGAATTGAGACAAGCGTATGTTAGGAAAATTATCTGGTCTTAATCTGAAAAATCTTGATTGCTGAATATGAGAATTATCCAACTTATATTTTTTCTTTAAAAATTGATATTCCTTCTGAAGCTTTATAAAATATGCGTCTTCAATTGAAGCTACTTCTAAAAATCCTGCCTGACCAAAAAGAAAGGCTTCTAACTGAAATTGCGAGGTTCCAATTTTTCTTATTATCTGAAAAGGTGTATTAATCGCTATGCTTTCAAAAGCATCAGCGTTTATTTTAGAACCAAAACTTTTAAGCAATAATATATAGAAAAGTTCTTCCCAATTGTTCTCAGATTTCTTCAGCAGTTCTAAAATTTTCTCAGATTTCGCCTGCAATCTTTCAAAATAAACCCGTTCCAACCAATTTTCTAAAGTAAAAGTATCGAAATTGATAAAATCCAGCTCACAATTTATCCAACGAGTAGAACGCTTATTTAATAAATCTTCATAAGAAATTAAGGTTTTTGGATCTACCAGATGTTTTAATTCTACCGTTGGGATGCTGGAATTATCCTTTCGGAATATCTCTATATCATCTTCCCAAACAACGTGTAAGATAACGTTATCATAATTTGGATCTTTTTCGTGCCTGTGCACATACCAATCTGAAGATTTTAAATGGATCTCTACATTTCCTGCCCAGATCTGCTCCCCTATTTTTATTTTCGCATTAAAAAAATCTGGGCCAGAAGTTAGGTTATGTTCTCCATTTAGAAGAATAGAAATTGGAATATTAGAAGTAGTTCTGATCTTTGTATGATCAAACTTTGTGAACTTCCAGATATAATGGAGAAAATCTTCTTGCATCAACTAAAAATAGCAAAATTCACGCTATCTTTTTGATGCTGAAGCTTTTAAAAATACGTTATTTGATAAAAAAAATAAGATTTTGATTGTTACTGAAGCTTAACCAACACTTTTTCTAAAAAAGATTCTACCCACAGAGTGTACATTTTACCACTTGGGTGTAAGCCATCTCCTGCCACCAAAGAGGGATCAGATTTAGCCTTTTTTGAGATAGGTGTAATATCATAAAAATCTAGATTGAACTCAGTTGCTACTTTTAAAAGTACATCGTTATATTCTGCGATCTCTCTTCCAATTGCTTCAGCATTGTTAGCCCCAAATGGAGTTGCTCCATAATCTGGAATACTCACGACAAATACCCCTTTTTCACTATTTTTAGATAAATTAATCGCTTCATTAAAAATAGTATTTAGATCTGCTTCGAATTCCTCGATAGATCTATTTTGATATTGATTATTCACACCAATAAGTACAGAAACCAGATCGTATTTCTCATTTCCCAAATTAGCTTCCATCGCGTTCAATAAATTTTGAGTAGTCCACCCGGTTTTAGCAATGATCTTAGGATCGTTAACCGCTAATCCTTTAGACCTTAATTCGGCAGTGAGCTGAACTGGCCATCTCATACGCTCTTCCACACTCTCCCCTATTGTATACGAATCTCCCAGGGCGAGATAACTTAAATTAGTCGAATTGTTTGGCGCACTAATTTCTTCTTGAGGCAATGCATCTGAAGAACTGCTGCAGCTAGTAATAAGAATTAATAGCGCTATAAAGGAGAATTTTGCTTTCATATCTAATTTGAATAAGGTTTGAAATGTATATTAATTTCTAAGACCTCGCTTTCATTTTAATAAAGTTATAAGAGTTTCAAAGAGCTAAATTTTTCTTAATAAAAAGCTGTATTGAATCATATAAATGAAAAAACCTTCAATTTAGTATTGAAGGTTTTAAAATATTTTGAGAATAAAATAAACTATTCGATATAACCCATTTTTTTCATCCAATCGTCGTTGAACATTTTTCCAACATACCTACTTCCGTGATCATGGAAAAGCACCACTACCACATCATCCTTTTTAAAATGTTCTTTTAACTGAAGCAATCCTTTTACTGCAGCTCCTGCACTATTCCCTAAGAACATTCCTTCTTCTTTCGCCAATCTTCTGGTGTACACGGCTGCATCTTTATCTGTAACCTTTGTAAATCCATCAATTATAGAAAAATCTACATTTTTCGGAAGTATATCTTCACCAATACCTTCGGTTACGTACGGGTAAATTTCCTTTTCATCGAAGATCCCTGTTTCGTGATATTTCTTAAATACAGATCCGTAAGTATCTATTCCCCAAACCTTAATATTAGGATTTTGTTCTTTCAAGTATTTTCCAGTTCCAGAAATAGTTCCTCCAGTTCCTACTCCAACAACAAAATGGGTGATCTTTCCATCTGTTTGTTTCCAGATCTCCGGGCCTGTACTTTCGTAATGTGCTTGTGCATTAGAAGGATTGTCATACTGATTTACATACCAAGAGTTTGGAGTTTCTTCAGCTAAACGCTTAGAAGTAGAATAATAAGATCTTGGATCTTCTGGCGCCACATCTGTAGGACAAACTACCACTTCACTTCCAACAGCTCTTAAAATATCCATTTTCTCCTTACTCTGTTTGTCACTAAGCACACAGATCATTTTGTAACCTTTTATAATAGCAACTAAAGCTAAACCCATTCCGGTATTTCCTGAAGTTCCTTCTATAATAGTTCCCCCCGGTTGTAATCGCCCATCTGCCTCTGCATCTTCTATCATCTTAACCGCCATTCTATCTTTTGCAGAATTTCCCGGGTTAAAAGTTTCATATTTTGCCAATACCAAGGCATCGATCTCTTGGGTAAGTTTATTCATTTTCACCAATGGAGTATTCCCAATGGTTCCTAATATATTTTCAGCGTATTCCATAGTTTATTTTTGAAAGCGCAAAGGTACTTCACTTAAATTCTCTTTGCAAGAAATTGAGTAAATGTGTATTTGCTTAGAAGATTAGTCAAATTTCATTGCTTTTACCGGAGATATTTTGCTGATGATAATTGATGGAACTAGAAGCATTAATAAACACAAGATAAGCGTTCCAACATTTACAGCTAAAATATATTGCCAACCTATATAAACCGGCACTTCTGTAACATAATAGGTTTCGGGATTAAGTGGAAATAATTTAAAATATTTCTGAATGAACAATAAACCTAAACCTATTAGATTTCCCCAGAATAAGCCTAAAAGAATTAGATAAGAGGCATTGTATAAAAAGATCTTTCTAATGCTCCAATCTGAGCCACCAAGTGCTTTTAAGATCCCGATCATTTGGGTGCGTTCCAAAATAAGTACTAACAATGCCGTGATCATATTAATTCCTGCAACCAATATCATTATCCCGATGATGAGCGCAATATTGAAATCGAACAGAGAAAGCCATTCAAAAATTGAATAATATTTCTGTTTGATTGTTTGAGTATCTAGGAAGGAGTTAGTATTATCATAAACTTCTGCCCCTTTTTGATCTAATTGGTCAAAATCTTCAATAAACACTTCGAAGCCACCAACCTGATCTTTCTCCCAGTTATTTAATCTTTGAATATGCCTAATATCTGAAATCACATATAATTCATCGAATTCCTGAAAGCCAGAACTATAAATTCCTTTCACTACAAAGGCGCGAACCCAAGGTAATTTTTTTTCATCTTCTCTAAGAAAATAGGTGATTATTTTATCACCAACCTTAAAGCCTAATCTGTTGGAAATATATTCTGAAATTAAAATATCTTCATCTAAACCATCGCTATAATCGGGCAGTTCTCCTTCGATTAGAAAATCCTCGAAATTCTCCCACATAAAATCACATCCTACACCTTTTACTATAACTCCTTCAAAATCGGTTTCGGTTCTAATAATTCCAGCCTTCGTAGCAACTGCTTGTATATGCGTAATTCCTTCTACCGATTTAAATTCAGGATAAAAATCCTGTTTCAAAGAAACCGGCATAAGAGAAACTTGCGAACTGTTATTATCGTAACTCTGTATGGTGATGTGCCCGTTAAAAGCAGCAATCTTTTCACGTATCTTAACCTGAAGACCAATTCCGGTGGCAAAAGAAACCAACATCATGATCACCCCAATAGCGATTGCGGCAATTGCAATTTTTATTATCGGTGCCGAAATACTACTTTTATACTTCTTAGCCCTAATAAGCCTTTTGGCTATGAAAAATTCGAAATTCAAGACAGATTCATGGTTTATAGATTGTTCAAAAATACATTTTTATTCGTTCTTATAATTACGGTTTCCTGCGGAAGAAGTACAGGTCAGGTTAAAACTGAAAATTCGGATAAAGAACAGGTTTCAGAAACTCCTTTAGATACTATTGTAAAGGATACCCTATTAGTTCTTGCAGCCAATAGAACTGAAGCTTATTTACCATTGTTTCAGAATAAAAAAATTGGAATCGTTGGAAATCAAAGCAGTTTGATAAAACGATCTAAAAACACTTCTGAAGCTGATTCCTACACTCATTTAGTAGATTCTTTAGTATCGCTAGAAGTAAATATTATTCGAGTTTTCGCACCAGAACATGGTTTTAGAGGAACAGCAGATGCCGGCGAATCTATAAAAGATGGTAAAGATGTAAAGACCGGACTCTCCATAATCTCTTTATATGGAGACAATAAAAAGCCTAAGCCGGAACAAATCAAAGATATAGAGCTTATGATCTTTGATCTGCAGGATGTTGGCGCCAGATTTTACACGTATATCTCAACGCTCCATTATGTAATGGAAGCCTGTGCAGAAAATAATATTCCACTACTTTTATTAGATCGCCCAAACCCAAACGGACATTATGTAGATGGCCCAACTTTGAAAATGGAACACAATAGCTTTGTGGGAATGCATCCTATTCCAGTTGTTCATGGGTTAACTTTGGGAGAATATGCCCAAATGATCAATGGCGAAAAATGGTTGAAAAATGGCGTGAAGTGTAAACTAGAGGTGATTAAAATGGAAAATTACTCGCATGACCTTTCTTACAACTTGCCTGTAAAACCCTCACCCAATTTACCAAATGCTAAGGCTATCAATCTTTATCCAAGCCTGTGCTTTTTTGAAGGAACCAATGTAAATGCCGGTCGTGGAACCAATAAACAATTCCAAGTGTATGGGTCTCCTTTTTTAAATAATGAAATGTATCAATTTAGTTATACTCCAGTTTCTACTGAAGGCGCCACGAGTCCGAAACACATGAATAAGCTTTGTTATGGAGAAGACCTAAGCAAGGCTGAGGAATTAAATTCTATAAACTTAAACTGGTTGATAAAAGCTTATAATAACACTTCAGATAAGAACAACTTTTTCAATTCCTTTTTCACCAAACTTGCGGGAAGTACCGAATTGCAAAAACAAATTGAATCTGGTATGACTCCTTCAGAAATCAAAAAAACTTGGCAGAAAGATCTCGAGCTTTTTAATGAAAAAAGAAAAGCGTATTTACTTTATAACTAGATCTATTTCAACTTGATCCTCTTCTTCATTTCCTCTACAATATTGTAAGCAGCAGGACAAATAGCTGTATTCTTCAGTGTAATATTAGAGATCTTATGAAAATCCTTCCTATCGGTATGTGGATATTCTCTGCATGCTTTCGGCCTAACTTCATAGATCGAACAATAATTATCTTCCCCTAAAAAAGTGCAAGGCACTTGCTGCAGCACATGATCGTTATCTTCATCTACGCGCAAATAGTTGGCTATAAACTGAGCTGGTTTTTGTCGGAAATGCTTCGAAATTCGCTCGATATCCTTATTAGTAAATAACGGACCGGTAGTTTTGCAACAGTTTGCGCAGGTTAAACAATCGGTTCTTTTAAATTCCTCTTCATGCAATTCCTGCATCTGCATATCCAGATGTTTTGGCGGGCGTTTTCGCAGCTTAGCGAAGAACTTTTTGTTCTCGTTATGCTTATCTTTGGCCTTTTTAGGGAGATCTTTTAAAATTTCGTCCATAAGCACAAAGATATGAAGAAGCAAGAAAGCAACAAGGCCACAATAGATGTGTTTGGAAAAGCAATTTCAGCATATTATCATGACAAAGATGAAACCCCGATTCTGGTTCATTCTCCAGATTTTGACGATGATGAAATTTTAGTTCCTTATCTTTTTAGAGCGTTCGAAGAAATGCCTGCATTAGAGCAAAAAGCACTGCTTAAAGCTGAAGGCAAAACTTTGGATGTTGGATGTGGTGCTGGAAGTCATGCAGTTTATCTTCAAAATGAAAGAAATTTGGAGGTAACTGCTATAGATATTTCTGAAGGTGCTTTAGAAATATGCAAGATCCGCGGAATTAAAGATGTTAGGGAAATCGATTATTTTCAGCTTAAAGACGAAAAATTTGACACAATTCTTCTTTTAATGAATGGTACTGGAATCATTGAAAAGATGGAAAATCTAAATCATTTCTTTAAGCATACCAGATCACTTTTAAATGAAAATGGTCAGGTACTTATAGATTCTTCAGATCTAAGTTATTTATTCGATCCAGATGAAGAAGGCGGAATATGGGTAGATCCAGACGAGCCTTATTATGGCGAATTAGATTTCAGCATTAGTTACAAAGGAGAAAGCTCTACTGAATTTTCTTGGCTATATTTAGATTTTAATAGTTTAACTCTCGCTGCTGAAGCAAATAACTTCAGTTGTGAACTCGTAAAAAAAGGAGATCATTTTGATTATTTGGCTGTGTTAAAACCATTATAAACTATTGTGCGTAAGTATATGTAAGCCTTACATTTAGTTATAAGAAACTGAATTTTTGCTTTCTCATAAATTTTAAAAATTTTGGTATGTCTAAGAAAACTAAAAAAAGGGCGCAA
>CAZWSP010000122.1:0-9842 GCA_964636585.1 uncultured Antarcticibacterium sp. | reverse complement strand
CATTGGTAAGTGCTGGCAAACCGTTAATTAAAGTTGGCTGCACTGGAAATCCTCTTAAGGAAAAATATCCGGCGCCATCATTTCCTCTTCCAGTAGATTCCCAAAGTTTAACTAGGCCAGGAGCATTTTTAATAGCATCGTCAAAATTTGTTACCACCTGTTGCTCCAACAACTCTGCAGTAATACTGTTATACACCTGAGGATTTTCAATATTGGCAATGGGCAATTTAGCGATATAACTGCTGTTGTTTCTTGAAAATGGATTTGGAGAAATCCCGGTAACCACTACTTCTTCAAGATTTTCTTCTGCTAATTCTAAAGTGATATTTGGTACAGTAATTAATTTTTCGTCTCGTACAGAAATCAAGATCTCCTTACTTTTAAATCCAACAAAGGATACTTTTAATATAAAATCGCCTTGTGGGATTTTTGAAAATTTGTATTCACCTGAAGCATTAGTTAAGGTTCCTAAACTAGTTCCTTGTAGTTCTACATTCGCATCCTCAATGCCAATTCCATTTTGAGTGACTACTTTTCCTTTTAATGAATTTTCAGATTGAGCAATGCCTGTTTGAACTAAGAATAATAACAAGCAAATCGTGAGGTAATATTTGATCATTGTAAGCGTTATGATTATTTAGACTGTTTATAAATAGAATTCAAAAGTATTCTAATAATTTTAAATAAAAACTCTTATTTAGAATAAATTTAAATAAAATTATGATCGATTATGCCTAAATCAAAGCCATTCAGAAGGTTAGAAGAAAAATATGGACTTAAAAATATTTTCGCATAAACTTATTTTATTTTATCAATATTAAAAACCTTCTAACATAATTATTGGATTTACGCCATAAAAAAAAGCCTTCATATCGAAGGCTTTTAAATAACATGTTTACTATATTTTTACTTTACCTTGGCGTTAATGGCTAAAAGATCTTCTTCCTCTTTGTCTCGAAAATCTCTTACATTCTTCTCATCCTTATCATAAGCCAGTTTATAATCTTGAAGTGTTTTTAATTCGGCATCTAATAACTCATTAGATTTATTATCTGTAGCTAACCGTAACCATGGCGAATCTGCTTTATAATCATATTCCCCATATACCATAAATGGTGTCCCGTTCTTATGCACAGATCTTCCATTTGCAGTAAGTTCCCATTGCGTAGCCCAATCATAAATATAATTAGCATCATCCATATATAATCTAACACAAGCATGACTTGCAGGATATCCAGGTAAAGCATACTGGTGCACTCCTACTCCTTCAAAATTCATGAAATTGAAATAATATGGCAACAACCATGCATCATCTACGGTACTTACTTTTTCTCTAGCTTTATAATTCCCATAATGTAATCCATTTGGTGTAGGAGTAGATTGTTTCCCAGAACTAACCGGGCCCCATTTTATAAGTTGTCCATTTTCATATAATGCAAACCCTTGAACTCGCTGAGAGATCAAAACCGTTTTAGGAATAGCGCTTAAAAGATCTAATTTTTTCGGAAATGGAGCATAACTCAAAAGGTCTGCTGTTAAAGTGTCTGGAATTACAATAGTTTTTCCAACTCTAACCTTACCACCTTCAATTCTATTAATCGCATAGATGATATTTTGGTCTGCATCTGAATACTTATTTTTAAAACTATCAAGTTCTACTGAAGTCTTTAAAGAATCAATTTTATAATTTACCACCAATTCCGGCTCTACAACTTCTTCTGGAGTACTTACTACACTATCTTCTCCTCTATTGGACTTAGTGTCTACAGATTTCTTCTCGTTCTTATCTGAACATGATATCACTGCTAAAGACATACATAAAAGAAAAGTAGGTAGAAATTTCAAGCCTTGAGGTTTCATATATCGTTAAAGTTATATGCTCTATAAAGATATAAAATCTGGGGAGCAATTTTATAATACAAACATCGGGGTAAGTACCTTAATTTTTTTCTTGTTTTAATTTAATTTAACAGACGCATTCATAGAATTAATAATTAATTATAGATTAGGATAAATTACTGTTAAATAAACTACAATAGAATTCACGCTTTTTAAAAAATGACAACAATTAAATAAATTATATAAGATATTTTTAAAATATTGGATTATATTATTAGATTGTAAATAAAAAAGCCTACATTTGCTGAAATTAAATTATACATAATGAATAGAGGTACCGTAAAATTCTTTAACGACACTAAAGGATTTGGATTTATCACAGACGAAGAAACTAACAAAGAATATTTTGTACATGCAAATGGTCTAGTTGATGAGATTAGAGAGAACGACGAAGTTACGTTCGATCTTGAAGAAGGAAGAAAAGGATTAAATGCAGTAAATGTAAAACAAGCTTAGGCTTAGTTTATAGTATACTATACTTTGACAATTTTAAAGCTTTGCACCTAGTGTAAAGCTTTTTTTTTGTTTTAAACTTTTCTAAAAATCTTTATGGAATGGTTTTGGAAGCCTACCTTTAATATCATTGAATTGGAGGAGATTCAGCCAAACCACTATTTTGTTTCAAACCAAACCCAAAAATTTAATCGTTGCATTTATCGCACTTTTACATGTAAGTGTTTATAGTTCTACCCTTATGAAGAATAATTCAGACAGTTTAGATTTAACCAATAAGATAATTCCTGAAGCTATTTTAGCTGAAACTAAGATCGCGCTTTCCCATTATCCAGAGTTAAGTGATACACCTATCGAATTTAGATTCAAGAAAAAGATCAAGAAATCTTTCATGCAGGCGCAACCTAAATTCTCGGGTATTTTCAAGAAAAAGAAGAATCGTTCTTATTATGTAATGATAAGTGAGAATTTTAATATTGAAGGTGAAGAATTTTCGATTAGAGAAGTTCCTTCTGAAGTATTAATTGGATGGATCGGGCATGAACTGGGTCATATTATGGATTATCAAGAACGCAGCGGCTTCAATCTTATCCAGTTTGGAATTGGATATTTGACCTCTAAAAGATTTATAAAAGAAGCTGAAAGAGCTGCAGACACCTTTGCAGTTAGCCATGGAATGGGCGATTATATTTTATCCACCAAAGATTTTATATTGAATCATGCCAATCTCTCTGAAGTATATAAAGACCGAATTAGAAGGTTATATCTATCTCCAGAAGAGATCTTATTATTAGTTGAAGAACTTAAAGAATAATTTATAGCTTATAAGCTAGCTACAAATTTTTCCCATTCTCCAAACTTCTCTTCGTTCATCACACGTTCCATTTTCACCTGTCCACCTTTCTTTTTATTTAAGGCATTCCATTCGTAAAAATGATTCGCAGGAATGGTAGTTACCTTCACCCCTTTTAAGGCTTTAGATCTGGCAACTTTATAATTTTTATTAGCATCTTTTAAAGAGTTATCTAAAGCTTCAGCTAATTCTTCATTATCTATAGTAGCATCGGTACCTAAATACCAAGAATGATAAAATTCTTCATTAATTCTAACTGCAGCTAAAGTGAATTCGGGAATTTCAATATCGTATTTCTCTTCTAATTCCTGGATGGCATCGTTCATCTTATTAACCGAAAGTTGAGATCCTACCACGTTCAAGAAGAATTTAGTTCTTCCCGTGATCTTTATTTCATATTTAGAAACATCGGTAAATTTGATGGTATCGCCAATTAAATATCTCCATGCTCCAGAAACTGTACTTATAAGCAAGATATAGTCTACTTCTTCTTCAACATCGTTTAAAACAACAACAGGAGCATTCTCGGTAATAGAACCATCTTCATTTACATATTCGGGCTTAAAAGGAACAAATTCAAAATAGATCCCATTATCCAATACAAGTTTCATTGCATGGGTATCGGGTCTTTGCTGATATGCCATAAATCCTTCGGAAGCTAAATAAGTATCAATAACGGTAACAGGATGCGCCAATAACGCATTAAAACTCTTTTCGTAAGGTTCAAAAGCCACTCCGCCAGATGTATATACTTGGAAGTTAGGCCAGATGTCATGTATGTTATCTAAATTATGCGTTTCTATAACTTTCTTAAACATAAGTTCTATCCAAGAAGGAATTCCTGAAATAGCTCCAATATCCCATGTTTTAGCGTTTTTTGCGATCATTTCTACACGTTCATCCCAGTCTTCAATTTTCGCTATTTCTTCACCCGGCTTGTAAAAACCTTTAAACCAAAATGGAATATTGCTTGCTGAAATTCCGCTTATTTCTCCTTCATGATGATCCCCTTCTTTTTGAAGGTTGGTAGAGCTACCAAGCATCATAATATCTCGTTCAAAAAATTCTGCAGGAAGATCAAAGTTAGTTAAGGCCCCAACTTGTTTAATACCCGACTTTCTAATCGCCTCTATCATATCTTCAGAAACAGGAATTCTTTTACTAGTTTTTCCTGTAGTACCAGAACTCAAAGCAAAATAAGGTGGAGTTCCAGGCCAAACCACATCGGTTTCACTTTCGTGCATTTTATACCACCACTGTTCGTTGATCTTGTTATAATCGAAATTTGGAACTCGATCGGCAAAAGTTGCCTGAATATCTTCAGCTTCTAAAATCTCTTCAAATTTATAATGCTTTCCAAACGCAGTATCCTTTGCCTTTTTTAGCAAACCTCTCAAGACTTCTAACTGAGCTTTATTAGCATCTGGTTCAGATACCATTTTATCTCTTAGATCTATTAATCCTTTAATTAAAGTTCCTACTATAGCCATTTTCTGATAAATTTTGGATGAAGACTTCTTATTTAGAAGATAGGCAAAAATGAAAAATAGCTTCTAAAATTGAGCTATAATTATATAATTTTTAACCTTTAAATAAAGTAGGATTTAAGCTTTCATCAGGCTTACACAGCTCTCCGCACATTTCTCGCCATCTATTGCAGCAGATATAATTCCACCAGCAAAACCAGCTCCTTCCCCACATGGAAACAAACCTTTTATCTGGACATGCTCTAACGTTTTTGGATCTCTAGGAATTCTAACTGGAGAAGATGTCCTAGATTCTGGAGCATGGATCACTGCTTCATTGGTAAAATATCCCTTCATACTTTTTCCAAATTCTTTAAATCCATTTTGAAGGGTGTTGTGAATAAATTCTGGAAAAACATCTTTAAGATCTACTGAAGTTATTCCCGGTTTGTAACTTGTTTCAGGTAAAGAATTAGAAACCTTTCCTTCTACAAAATCTACCATTCTCTGGGCAGGAACTCTTTGGGTTTTACCTCCATAAAGCCAAGCGGTTTGTTCGATGCTCTTTTGAAATTCCATTGCAGCCAATGGAGAATCTCCAAACTTCTTAAAGTCGTTTAACCTTAATTCTACAACGATCCCAGAATTAGAAGTCGGCTGATCCCTTTTACTTGGTGACCATCCATTTGTTACCACTTCTCCCGGACTTGTAGCACATGGCGCTATCACACCTCCCGGACACATGCAGAAAGAATACATTCCTCTGCCGCCAATTTGTTTTACGATACTATATGGAGAAGGTGGTAAAAATTCGCCTCTGTCATCACATTTGTATTGTATCTTATCTATTAGCTGTTGCGGATGTTCGATCCTCACTCCTAAAGCAAAAGGTTTTGCTTCAATTTTAATCCCTTTTCTATATAATAGTTCAAATATATCCCTAGCAGAATGACCCGTAGCCAGAATGATATTCTTCGTATTAAAATGCTCTCCTTTTAAGGTTTTGATTCCTTTAACAGCATTATTTTCTATCAAAATATCTGTAACTCGAGTTTCAAAAAGAACCTCTCCTCCCATTTCAATAATCTTCTCACGAATACTAGCAATGATGGCAGGTAATTTATTAGTACCTATATGGGGATGAGCATCTACTAATATCTCACTCGTTGCACCATAGGCAACCAATAATTCAAGGATTCTATTTACATCTCCTCTTTTCTTAGAACGAGTGTATAATTTACCATCGCTATAAGTTCCAGCACCACCTTCCCCGAAACAGTAATTAGAATCTTCATTAACTATATGTTCTATATTTAACGCCTTAAGATCTCTTCTTCTACTTCGAACGTCTTTACCCCGCTCTATTATTACTGGTTTTTTACCTAATTCTATACAACGAAGCGCCGCAAAAAGTCCTGCGGGGCCAGCTCCAATTATAAAAACTTCCTCTTTCTCCTTTACATTAGGATAATCTGGAAGCTCTAAATTTTTAGTTGTTTTATCTTCATTTACATAAACATCCACCTTCAAATTGATCTTTACAGATTGTTGTCTGGCGTCTATAGATCTTTTAATTATTTCAACATGGCGTATTTCCTTAGTAGAGATCCCAG
This sequence comes from uncultured Antarcticibacterium sp., assembly GCA_964636585.1. GTDB lineage: Bacteria > Bacteroidota > Bacteroidia > Flavobacteriales > Flavobacteriaceae > Gillisia. The sequence continues at coordinate 3,558 of CAZWSP010000122.1, read as the reverse complement.
AATGTTTGGACACCTCTCTTAGCAACAGTTCCTCTTTGGCTGCGGCTTGCGGACTTACACGTAATTGATAATTATAAATCATGCTTTGTTTTGAGCGCAAAAATAGGTATTAATTAGATATTTTAAATCACTAAGAATGTTGCGATTAAAAATCTTATTAATTTCTTAAAATTGAGGAACTTTTAAATTTAATATTATTTATTTGTCAATTATTTTTAGATATAAGCCCTTATTTTTCGAAATAACCCTAAATAAACCTACATGAACAACACTACTTCTCGCTACCCTATGGTGTCCTATGAAGACGCGTCACCTGAAGTACAAGCAATTTACGACGATACAAAAAAAACACTTCAATTACCATTTGTATTGAATTGGTTTAAATGCCAAGGAGACAATGCTACCTTATTAAGAGGGAATTGGAACAAACTAAAATCTACCCTTATGGAAGGGGAAGTTCCCAATGTTTTAAAGCAATTAATTATTTACAACGTTTCCAAAGAAAGAGGCTGTAATTATTGTTCTCATGCTCATGGTATTTTTGCTGACAGTATGAGTAGTATGATTAGCGAAGCCGAAGGTTTTAAAGCAACAGAGAGTTTAAATTCTCCATCTATGCCGGTAAGCTATAGAACTGCAGTAAATGTTATTACAAAAGCAGCTTTAGATCATAAGAACATCACCGATGCCGATTTTATTGAGTTAGAAAATGCTGGGTTTAACAGAAAAGAAATTCAGGAATTAATGGCGCAGGCAGATCTTGTTAATATGCTAAATACCATTGCAGATGTATCTGGAATAAAGATCGACAACGAACTTTTAGAAACTGTAGAGTAACTATTTTCAGCTTTTTAAATGCAGGATATTTCTAAGAATTCTTCACAGCTTTATAGAATTACCTATGAAGCCTATTCTAAATTTGCTAATAAGATTAGTAGATGTGCTACGCTTGCGGAAGTAGGTGAAGTGGCTAAAACGCACCTTAAATATCTTTTTAATTTTCATATTATCAGGATCACGATCGCTCAGGAAGAAGGACATGTTTTTTTCTCTCTCACAAAAGATGCAGTTGATTTTGATTTTAAAGGCGAAGCTCAATTGTTAGCTCATGAGAAAGAGCTATATGAAAAAGAAATTCCTGTACATACCACGAATATTCCTGAAGAATGGCTGGAAAGAAATATTGATACTTCTACAATAGTTGAACCTGAATTGTGGGGATGGTTATTCAATAATCATAGTAGAAAGATAACTGTGACACTAATTTCAGATAAAATCAAAAATTTTGGAGTTGGAGATATTGAAATGCTGAAGCTAACAATAGATTGTTTTGAAACTAAATTCCATGAAATTTCTTTAGCTCGGTTATTAGATAAAAAGAACCAATCTTTAACTGAAGCTTTAAATTTGATTCAGGTTAAAAATGAAGAAATTCAAAGCATCGTTAATAATCAGAAGCGAATTATTAAGCAACGTACCAGCGAAATTCTTGAAAAGAATAAAAAACTGCTTCATATTTCTGCCCTTAATGCTCATAATATCAGAGAGCCTTTATCTCGAATTCAAGGCTTGATCGGACTTTTCCCTCATTTTGATGATGCAGAGATCCGCAGTGAAATAATTCCGAAAATTGAAACTTCAGCAGAAGAAATGGATCAAGTTTTACAAGAGGTGATCTTGATGGCTACGCAAGAATTAGAATCTTTAACAATGGAAAAAGAATGAATTCTGTAATCCTGGTAGATGACCAGCCTATCACAAATTTTATAACCAAAAAGTTGCTTCAGATTGAAGGAATAACCATACCTATTTCAGATTTTACAAATCCAGCAAAAGCCTTGGAAATGTTACTTCAGCAAAAAGGAGAAGATGATATGGTAATTCTAGACCTTAATATGCCTGAAATGAGCGGATGGGATTTTATGGACAGGTTAATAGAGAATCAATATACTCCCAGAATAGTAATCCTTACTTCTAGTACTAGTGATCTGGATAGAGAAAAGGCTTTGGATTATAGCTTTGTGAAGGATTATATTATTAAACCATTAAACCAAAATAAGATCTCGGAATTGTGTACGAAGCATTGTAAGTAAACCCTACTTGTGCTTACCTTTGCCTAATGGAATTATTCCCCGATAAAAAAGCACTCATTGAGCTGGCATACGCCAAAATGTATTTTGGAAAATACAAAGGTCTATTCCTTTCAGAAATTCCTGAATATTATCTTATTTGGTATCGGCAAAAAGGCTTTCCGGAAGGAAAATTAGGAGATCAACTTCAGCAAGTCACCGAGCTTAAGGTGAATGGGATGGAAAGCATTCTGCGAAATATCAGATTGAGATACCCAAATAATTAAACTTATCCCGCTATTCTAGTATCCATTTTAAGCCTAAAATATTAGCCTTGAAATTGCGAGCTTTTTTCTATTCTTCTTTGTAATTTAGCGCCCTGAATTAAGCAACACAACAAATACTTACAAAATGGCCGAAACCAAGTATATTTTTGTCACCGGCGGGGTTTCATCTTCTTTAGGAAAGGGAATTATCGCTGCTTCTTTGGCAAAATTATTACAAGCTCGTGGATTTAAAACCACAATTCAGAAATTAGATCCTTACATAAATGTAGATCCTGGAACTTTAAATCCTTACGAACATGGGGAATGTTATGTTACCGAAGATGGTGCAGAAACAGATCTAGATCTTGGGCATTACGAGCGATTTTTAAACGTTAAAACTTCTCAGGCTAATAATGTGACTACCGGAAGAATTTACCAAAGTGTGATCGAAAAGGAACGCAGAGGAGAATTTTTAGGGAAAACAGTTCAGGTTGTTCCTCATATTACAAATGAAATTAAAGAGCGCATCCAAATTCTTGGAAAAAGCGGCGATTATGATATTGTAATTACCGAAATAGGTGGAACTGTAGGTGATATAGAATCACTACCCTATATTGAAGCAGTTAGACAATTAAAATGGGAATTAGGAGATGACAATGCGTTAGTTATTCATCTTACCCTTGTACCCTATCTTGCTGCAGCTGGCGAATTAAAAACAAAACCAACCCAACACAGTGTAAAAACTTTGATGGAAAGCGGAATAAAAGCAGATATTTTAGTTTGTAGAACCGAGCATGAACTCTCTGACGATATTAGAAGAAAACTTGCTATTTTTTGTAATGTTAGACAAGAAGCGGTAATTCAATCTATAGATGCCTCCACTATTTACGATGTTCCAAACTTAATGTTGGAAGAAGGTTTAGATACGGTGGTGCTTAAAAAATTAATGTTGCCTAATGATACTATTCCAAATTTAAAACACTGGAATAAATTTTTACAACGTCACAAAAATCCGAAGTACGAAGTTAGGATCGGACTTATTGGGAAATATGTAGAGCTTCAAGATTCCTATAAATCTATTTTAGAATCTTTTATTCATGCGGGTGCAGAGAATGAAGTAAAGGTGGTGGTAGAAAGTATTCACTCTGAATTTATCAACGAGAACACTATAAAAAATAAGATTGCACATCTAGATGGAATTCTAGTGGCTCCCGGTTTTGGAG
>CAZWSP010000121.1:0-9902 GCA_964636585.1 uncultured Antarcticibacterium sp. | reverse complement strand
AAGTTTCTATATGAATTTGGCAACCTTTATCCTTTAGTTCCTGAGTTATTGGTCCCATGTCCCAAGTTAAAGGCTCTCCACCTGTAATTACTATGGTATCACTATAGGCAATCGCATCACTAACTATTTTAGAAATCTCTGTTGGAGGATGCAATTTTGCATTCCAACTTTCTTTTACATCACACCAATGGCAACCAACATCACAACCACCAATTCTTATAAAATAGGCAGCAGTTCCCTTATGGTAACCTTCTCCCTGAATTGTGTAAAATGCCTCCATTAAAGGTAACATGGTACCTTTTTCTACTTGCGTATTTATTTCCGCTTCTATCATGGCGCAAAGATAAGTATTCTTTAAGACCTACGTGCGCCAAATCGGCTTTGGAATTTTTAGGCGCTCTTTCGTTCTTATTTGTATTTTTAGATCAGATTAAATTGAAATTCTATATTGCCTATGAACCACAATAAGCCGCTAAACATAGTTTATAAATCCCGTGAAATTACGTTCGGTTTCTTGGCTATGATTATATTTTTACTGATTTCCTGTGGTGCTCAAAACAAACTTACTCATGATATAAGAAATGAATTGACCCAAGATAGCTTCAGCCAAAGTTTTTCCGGTCTAGCTATTTACGATCCTGAAGCAAAAAAATATATTTTTGACCATAATTCAGAAAAGTACTTTACACCGGCATCAAACGTGAAACTTCTCACTTTTTACGCAGCTTTAAAAGAATTACAAGATTCGATTCCCGGAATTAGATATGTTTCAAAAAATGATTCTCTTATTTTTTGGGGAACGGGAGATCCTAGTTTTTTAAATAAAAATGTAAGCAGTTCTAAAGTTTTCGATTTTCTGAAAAACAGCAAGCAGGGTTTACATTTAGTTGAAAATGAAACTTCACCTGAAGCTTTTGGTGCGGGATGGGCTTGGGACGATTATAATGATTCCTATTCTTCAGAAATATCCATTTTTCCTATTTACGGAAACTTAGCTGAATTCACTTTTTCTGAAAATGATTCAATTCCAACAGTAAACCCAAAATATTTTCAGCAGGCATTGAAATTTGATGAAAGCATTTCAAAATCTGTAAAAAGACAACTTGAAACCAATACTTTTAAATACAGTTTTTCAGAAAATGACACTGTTAGAGTTCCGTTTAAAACCTCATCAGAATTAACTGCGAAATTGTTAAGTGACACGCTAAACCTTCCAGTTAAATTAATTCCTTTCTCTAAAAATTATGCTGAAAAAAGCAAAGTGATTAATAGCGTAGCTTCAGATAGTTTATACAAGAGAATGCTTCAGCATAGTGATAATTTTATTGCCGAGCAATTGCTTTTATTAATTTCAGAAAAACTATCCGATACCTTGAATTCGAAGATCGCAATAAATCATATTCAGAAAACATATTTTCAAGATCTGCCAGATGAAATAAAATGGATAGATGGGTCCGGACTTTCAAGATATAATTTAATAACTCCACGTACTTTAATATCGGTACTTGAAAAGATCTCCCAAGAAATTCCGCAGGAAAAACTATTTGAGCTGCTTCCTTCAGGAGGAAAAACTGGCTCATTAAAAGAGCTATATAAAAATGAAGAGCCCTATGTATTTGCAAAAACCGGATCGCTTCGGAATAATTACAATCTAAGCGGCTTTTTAAAAACGAGATCTGGAAAGGTTTTACTATTCAGTTTTATGAACAACAATTACGTAGTTCCCTCTTCAGAAATTAAAAAAAACATGGAAAAGATCCTGCTCCAATTTTACAATAACTATTAAACCGGCCACATAGTTAGGCATTACATATAATATTTAATTATTTTAGGTGCCGACTATCTACTAGCAACTCACAGAAATGGAAAGAAGAAATTTTTTAAGAAATATTGGAACCGGAAGTTTGGCGGTTGGACTCTCTACGTTTGCAGCTCCATTCGCATTTGCTTCAGAAGATAAATCTCCAAGTATCAAAGAACTGGTACCAAAACATCTTTCTGAAGGTGATACCATAGGAATTATAAGCCCTGCTTCCAATAAATTTGAATCTGAACCTTACGAAATTGCTGTGGAATCTCTACAAGCAATGGGACTTAAGGTGAAACTTGGGAAATATGTGAGATCTCATTACGGACATCTAGCCGGAACCGATGAAGAACGTGCTGAAGACCTAAATGCAATGTTTAAAGACCCTGAAGTAAATGCAATAATCGCATTGCGCGGTGGTTCTGGTGCGGCAAGAATCTTAGATAAAATAGATTATGAGGCGATCGCGAAAAATCCAAAAATATTTATTGGCTATAGTGACATTACCGCATTGCATTTAGCAATATATAGCAAAACGGGATTGGTTACCTTTCATGGGCCAATGGCTACTTCGAAATGGAATAGCTTTAGCTACGGGATTTTTAAAGACATTCTTTTCAATCAAAAAGCACTCACTTTCCAAAACCCTTCAAATACTGGAGATAATCTCACGCAAACCAATAATCGAATTAGAACAATAGCTCCTGGAACAGCGCGAGGAGAATTGGTTGGTGGAAATTTATCTGTGCTTACAGGAATTGTGGGCTCTAAATATCTTCCCGATTGGGAAAACAAAATTCTTTATCTAGAAGAAGTTGGAGAGCAGATCTATGCGATTGATAGAATGATGTCTCAGTTGCAACTAGCGGGGATATTAAATAAGATCTCAGGTTTTGTCTTCGGGAAATGTTCAGATTGCGAACCCGGTGGCAGCGGATATGGCTCGTTAACCTTGGAAGAAGTAATAGATCATTATATTAAACCTTTAGAAATTCCCGCATTTACAGGAGCTATGTTTGGCCATGTAGATGATAACACCACAATACCAAATGGCTTAAAAGTTGAAATAAATGCTGAAAAGGGAATTATTAAAATGCTTTCACCCGCTGTTTCTTAATTTCAGCAAAGTTGAAGAAAAAATCCAGTTTATAGTAACTTAGAAAAATGAAAGATACTGCCAAGTTTATAGAAGATATCCAAAAAGGCTATAATCCAAAAGGAGATTATATTTATATGGGAGCTGCCATGTTAGATGGAAAACCCATTGCAGAAGCAAAGGTTAAAATCCCTTTAAAAACTATGAACCGGCACGGACTTATTGCCGGAGCTACAGGAACGGGAAAAACTAAAACGCTTCAAATTCTTGCAGAGAATCTTTCTGAAAAAGGAGTTCCCGTGTTGATGATGGATATTAAAGGAGATCTAAGCGGAATTGCACAAGCAGCTTTAGGACATGAAAAAATTGAAGCAAGACATCGATTATTAAACTTCGAATTTAAACCTAAAGCCTCCCCAGTAGAATTATTAAGCCTATCAGAACAACCTGGAGTTAGATTAAAAGCAACCGTAAGTGAATTTGGCCCAGTATTATTATCAAGAATACTTGACCTTTCCGATACCCAAACCGGAATTTTAGCAATAGTTTTTAAATATTGCGACGATAATCAATTACCATTATTAGATCTAAAAGATCTCAAAAAAGTATTGCATTACGCCACCGATGACGGAAAGGATGAATTTGAAAAGGATTACGGAAGAATGTCTAAATCCTCTACTGGTTCTATCCTTAGAAAGATCGTGGCCCTAGAGCAACAAGATGCAGATCTATTTTTTGGAGAACCTTCTTTTGAAGTTGAAGATCTAATGAGAACCAATATAGATGGTTGCGGAATGGTGAATATTATTAGGTTAGATGATATTCAAGATAAACCAAAATTGTTCTCCACTTTTATGCTAAGTCTTTTGGCAGAGATCTACTCAACGCTTCCTGAAAAAGGAGATAGTGAAATGCCAGAATTGGTCATGTTTATAGATGAAGCGCATTTAATTTTTAAAGAAGCTTCAGATGCATTACTAGATCAAATAGAAAGCATCATTAAATTAATACGTTCTAAAGGAGTTGGGATTTATTTTGTAACTCAAAATCCTACCGATGTTCCAAAAGAAATTCTTAGTCAGTTAGGTTTAAAGATTCAGCATTCCTTGCGTGCCTTCACTGCAAATGATAGAAAAGCGATTAAGTTAACTGCTGAAAATTATCCGATTTCTGAATATTACGATACCAAAGAAGTACTCACTTCGTTAGGTATTGGTGAGGCTTTTATATCGGCTTTAGATGAAAAAGGGATACCTTCTCCATTAGCTGCCACCATGATGAGAGCTCCAATGAGTAGAATGGATGTTCTTACACCTTCAGAAATAGCAACTCTAATAGCGTCGTCTAAATTGGTTTCAAAATATAACAAGGATATAGATCGTGAAAGCGCCTACGAGTTATTGAACAAAAAGATAGAGCTTGCAGATAAAGAGGAAGCTAGAGAAAAAGCGAAAGAAGATAGAGAAAAAGTTTCCAGAACAAGTTCAAGAAGAAGCTCTAATAGTTCAAGTAAAACTCAGAGTGCCGTAATAAAGGTGCTAACAAGTGCCACTTTTATAAGAGGTGTGATGAGTATTTTAAACAAAGCATTTAAATAGAATAAAAACAGTATGAAAAGATTAATCTTAGGATCACTTATAACAATTAGTTTAATAGCATGCGGGCGGGATTCTGACCCGTTTTTAATAGATAGTACCAGAGTTGGAACCCTTACTAAAGAAGTTAGAATAAATCAGTTAGATTCTGTTTTTAGTGAAGATTCTATAGTTAGAAGTGGTTCTGGAAATGAGTTTCTAAATTCAAATAATGAAATACAGATCTTCGATAAAGAAGGAAAACCTCTTTTAATTTTAGAACCCATTCAGCAATTTGATTCAACTAGTACTATTGGTTATATTCAGATCTTAGATTCGAGATTTCAAACTGAAAAAGGATTAAGCAATATGAGCACTTTTGGAGAGGTGGTAGAAAATTATCAGATCTCTAGAATTGAGAATACTATAAACTCGGCTGTTGTTTTTATAGATGAATTAAATCTATATCTCACAATAGATAAAAAAGAACTTCCAGCCAGTTTAAGATTTGATACCGATGCTAAAATTAGCGCATCGCAAATCCCGGATAATGCAAAGATCAAGTACTTTATGGTAAGTTGGTAAATAAGAAATATTTATTAAAGTAATTATACAATATTCAACATTGTAAGAAATTACTTCATTTATTTGTTTATGAAATGTTAATAATAAATTGATTCTAAAATCTTTATTTACCTTTATCACTTAACCAATATTAAATATTATGATCAAGATTATTGCAGTAATCATGTTAATTGGAGGCGCCATTGCTCTTATTATGGGGGTACTAGGTATTTTTGGAAGTATAGCTCCACTTATGGACCCTTATGCCTTAGCAATTTTGGGATTTGTATTTTTTATAGCTGGAATATCCATGCTGAAATACAGAAAAGACACAGATGAAGTTGCTGTTGAAAATAAAAAAGCTAATTAAATAAAGTTAGGGTAGCCTAGATTAAAACTGAATTCGGCTTAATAAATCATGGCTGAATCTATATCTTTGCTACCCTAATCCATTTATACTATGCAACTCACCCGAATCAATAAATTTTTAAGCGAAGCAGGATATTGTTCTCGAAGAGAAGCCGATAAATTAATAGATCAAGGGCGCGTTACTGTAAATGGAGAAGTTCCGGAGATGGGAACCAAGATCGCAACCGGGGATGTAGTTCGTGTAAACGGAAAAACAATTACCAATCAAGACGAAAAACCGATTTATATTGCCTTCAATAAACCCGTAGGTATTGTTTGCACCACCGATTCTGGCGTGGAAAAAGACAACATTATAGACTTCATAAATTATCCAAAACGCATTTTTCCTATTGGGAGATTAGATAAAGCCAGTGAAGGACTTATCTTTTTAACTAACGATGGAGATATTGTGAACAAAATATTACGAGCTAGTAATAATCACGAAAAAGAATATATAGTTACCGTAAACAAGCCTATTTCTTCGACCTTCATAGACAGAATGGGGATGGGAATTTCTATTTTAGACACGATTACCAAAAAATGTGAAGTAGAGCGTTTAGGGAATTACAATTTCAGAATTGTTCTAACCCAAGGTTTAAACAGGCAAATTAGAAGAATGTGTGAAGCTCTGGATTACGAGGTTACCAGTCTTAAAAGAATTAGGATCATGAATGTTCTACTTGATATTCCAGTGGGAGAATGGAGAGATATAACAGATGAAGAACTAGCAACTATAAATGAAATGGTTACTAATTCTATTAAAACATACAAGGCCCCAGAACCTAAGAAGAGAAATACTAAATACGACGAAGAGAAGGCGGAAAAATTTAATTCTAAGGACACTAAATCGAGGGAAACACCAAAATTCTCTGCCAATCCAAAATCCCGCCGAAGCAAATCTTAACACAGAATTAGCGGAGCTAAACCCAAAAGTTTTAATATATCTTGTTATTTTTAAAATAAAAATGGCAACAACTGGCAGGCGCATAAAAAACGAGGCCCAATTTGAAGCCTTGATCGAAAAGGGATATAGTAAACAGAAGTCGGCTAGGATCGCTAATACTCCAGATGCTGGTGTTAAAGGCGGAAAAGCGAAGGACTACGAAGACCGTACAAAATCTGATCTTTACGAACAAGCCAAGAAAGTGGGCATCTCCGGCAGATCAAAAATGAATAAATCAGAACTAATCAAATCATTACGAAATAATTAATCTATGGGGAAAATTCAACCATTTCATTTGGCTATTCCAGTAACCAGTTTAGAAGAAAACAGAACATTTTATAGAGATACTTTAAGCTGTGAAGAAGGTAGAAGTAGCGACCATTGGGTAGATTTTAATTTTTTTGGACATCAGTTGGTAATTCATGTACAAGAACCTCAACCCAAACCGGTAGGAAAAGGAAATCCTGTAGATGGAAAAGATGTTCCAATTCCTCATTTTGGAGTTGTTTTAGAATGGGATACTTTTCAAAAATTAGCAGATCAACTTAAAGCTAAAAACATCCAATTCGTAATAGAACCTTATATCAGATTTCAAGGAAAAACTGGAGAACAAGCAACAATGTTCTTCAAAGATCCTTCAGGAAATGCATTAGAATTCAAAGCTTTTAAAAATATAGATCAACTTTTCGCTAAATAACATGGATTCTAAAAAAAAATTAAGTCCATCTTTAGTTAGACAAGTTTTTGTTCTCTTAGTTATAATTTTTCTTGGGATTTTAATTTTTAAGGAGATCATCCCTTATTTATCTGGAGTACTTGGAGCAATCACACTTTACGTTTTAATGCGTAAATGGATGAAAGGATTGGTAAAGAGAGGTTGGAATAAATCTCTCGCTGCTTCAGTGTTAATGATAGGTTCGTTCATTGGAATTTTAATACCAATTGCACTTATTGTTTTCATGCTTACCGCTAAAATTGGAAAAGCGGTAGCGAATTCAGAAAAAGTAATTGTTGCCCTTAAAGAACAAATAGTTAAAGCTGAAGAATATATTGGCTACAATTTTAGTAATAGCATAGATAGTGAATCTATAACAAGTTGGGTGTCCACGAACCTTAAAGGCCTTGCTGGAGGAACCTTCAATGCTTTTATTGCAATAGGAATTATGTATTTCATGCTATATTATATGCTAATAAGTAGAAATAAGATGAACTCTATTATGGAAACCTATATTCCTTTAGCTTCAAAACACATTAAGCTAATTGGGAACGAAAGCGATGTTTCTGTAAGATCTAACGCATTAGGAATCCCTTTAGTAGCTATAATACAAGGAGTAATTGCATTAATAGGATTTTTGATTTTTGGCGTTCCAGATCCATTTTTTTGGTTCGTAATTACAGCAGTAGGATCTATGATTCCATTTATTGGAACAGCAATTGGGATTATTCCTGTAACCATCTTACTATTTTCCCAAGGGATGGAATGGCAAGCAATTGCTATTCTGATTTATGGAATTGTGGTAGTTGGATCTACAGATAATATAGTTAGACTTTATATTTTAAAGAGATTGTCAAGTGTTCACCCATTAATCACGCTTTTTGGAGTGGTAGTAGGAGTTCCACTTTTCGGATTTATAGGATTAATTTTTGGACCACTTTTGATTTCTCTTTTCTTATTAATAGTGAAAATTTATAAAACTGAATATGGCAATAGCCATGATAACCTTTAATACAACCGAAAAATGAAAAATATGTTTAGTAAAAAGAAACAAGAAATAGAAGAAGAATACATGAGCGGTGAGATCACTAAGATCAAAGAGGATGATGTAGAAGTGGTCATGGATAAAGAAGAAGCAATTAATAAAAAGATAACTAGTTCAGACATGCTTACAAAGTATAGCGAATTGGCAAAGATTATGTTTGCTATGCTTAAGGATTATCGCAAGGGTATTTATACCAATGTGCCTTGGTTTAGTATTGCCTCAATCGCATTTGGTTTTTTATATGTGCTGAATCCATTAGATATTATTCCAGATTTTATTCCAGGATTGGGATACATAGATGATCTAGCGGTATTAACCTTTGGTCTTCGATTTATTGAAACCGATCTGCATAATTATTTAGATTGGAAACTAGAATCTGAAGCATAAAACAAAAAAAAGGCTGTCTTGAGAAAGACAGCCTTTTTTAATATTATTTTTGAAATTTAACTAGCTCTGTGATTGTCTCTTGCAAGTAAGGTATTCTTTAAAAGCATCGCAATTGTCATTGGGCCTACTCCACCTGGAACAGGTGTAATAAATGAAGCTTTTTTACTCACGTTCTCAAAATCTACATCACCGGTAATTCTATAGCCTCTTGGTTTAGTTTCATCTGGAACTCTAGTAATTCCAACATCTATAATCACTACATCATCTTTTACCATTTCAGCTTTTAAGAATTCTGGATTACCTAAAGCCGTAATTATGATATCTGCTTGTGAAGTAATTTGAGTAATGTTTTTTGTGTAACTATGAGTAACTGTAACGGTTGAGTTTCCAGGGAAACCTTTTCTACCCATTAAAATGCTCATTGGTCTTCCAACAATATGACTTCTACCAATAACAACGGTATGTTTTCCTTTAGTTTCCACATTATAGCGCTCTAATAATTCCAAGATTCCAAATGGAGTAGCAGGAATAAAACTACTCATATCCAAAGCCATTTTACCAAAATTCGTAGGATGGAAACCATCTACATCTTTATCTGGATCTACGGTTAATAATACTTTTTGAGTGTCTATTTGTTTTGGAAGCGGTAACTGAACAATAAATCCATCGATATCCGGATTTTCGTTGAGTTCTTTTATTTTTTTAAGCAATTCTGTTTCACTAATTGTGCTGGACAATTTAACTAAGGTAGATTCAAAACCTACTCGTTCACATGCTTTTACTTTACTATTCACATAAGTTAAACTAGCTCCATCATTCCCAACAATGATTGCTGCCAAATGTGGTACTTTTTCTCCGCGGTTCTTCATTTGCTGAACTTCTTCAGCAATCTCATCCATTATATCGTTACTTACCTTTTTACCGTCGAGAATCGTCATGTCTTCTAGTTTTCAGTCCGCAGTGGACAGTTATCAGTTATTTCTTTATCCCAAATCTCTCAGGATTATTTATCATATAATTAAGCAGTTTACCTACTTCTTCACTTTGAAATTGCAATCTTACATATTCTTCTTGTAAAATATAGTTACAGGCCAATGCAAAATCAAACCATAATTGGGTTTCTGAATTTTCACTATCCGCATCTGTAAGCTTACTCTTAAAATGCTTTACATAGTCTCTCTTTCTATAAGCTTCAGCAATTGCAGAACAAACACCTCGTGATGATCTCACAATTTGTGAGGTCAAAGCAAATTTCTCATCATCTGGAAAATTTTTCGAAATGGTGAAAATTTCCATTGCCAAACTGAATGATTTCTGATATGCTATTAAGGATTTAAAACTCATACAAAATTATAAATGCATA
>CAZWSP010000120.1:0-9964 GCA_964636585.1 uncultured Antarcticibacterium sp. | reverse complement strand
TGATTTTTTTGTTTCTTTTTTCATCAAGGAAAAAAGAAAGGAATCAAACATAGATAGTTACAATTTCAAATTTCCTTTCTAAGTATTATTAACCAGCTGAAATCAAGAAAGATTGAATTAGAACATAATTAGAGCAAGTGTATAGAAATTATCTCGTAGAGTAATTTTATACTCTTGCGGAAACCTTTACGAGAAGACTGTAGAAAAAAATCTTGCAGAATTATCCTCGAATACGCGATTTTTAAATGAATCTAAAAGCTTAGCTTTTTTTGGCGTTGGCAAAACGGCTGGGATTGTGTTTTAAAAATGATTGCATCTGCAATTATATTTTAAATAAACAATAAGCGCATTTGGCAGCGGCAATTTTACATAGCGGCAAATTATAGGACAAAGAATTAGAATGCCAATCGCTGAGAATCTCTTATTTAAAAGTTACTTGACCCAAGTAGGGAATATCCAATTTAAGTAACTGATATACTGGGATATTTTACATAATAAAGAATTATAGCTTACGAATGAAAACGTACACATCAGCCTAATTCTAAATATTATACATTTGTTCTATAATTTATATTATGTAAAATAGAATATGTTAAGACCTCCTTTCTCTATAATATAAACCCCAATGTTCTGCTTAGTGAACATTGGGGTTTTGATAATGAATATAGGTGATTATCTTATTCTATTTCTTTTAAAGGCTGTATTTCATTTTTAATTCGGTCATAAACTTCCAACTGTGGTCGCGTTAAAATATTCTTCATTTCTACAGATTCTCTCGCCTGCATTCGGTATAACATATCCAGCTTATATTTTCCGGAATAATTAGCTTCAATTTTAGCTCGCTTAATCAGAAATTCTTCAACCTTCTTTTCAAATAACACAAACTGATTAGCATCTAAGGATAGCTGAACATCGTATGCTTTTGTGATCTTTTCAGCTTCTGCATCGTGAATTTCTGTATTTTCTTGTGTATAAACGTCCTGCGCACTCAGCAAACTACTGCTAATTAATGCCAGTCCTATTAGTAATATTCTCATAATCAATGTTTTGTTTTGAAAGAATATAACAGAATTGCGCGTTGATGTCAAGTTCTTTAATCAAACTTTAGCAGTTATGGTAAGAAACTAACATACTTTAAGAATATTCCGTTCTAATAGTTGTCCCAATTAATGCTCCACATCTATTTGTAAGGTTTCACTCCATTTTGAAGCTTGTCCGATAGCCGGAATAATTTCAGCAAAGATCCTGAGATATCTGTATTCGTAATGTTTTGCGCTATCTATAGATCCCATTTTTAAAATAACTGAAGTTTCTACGTTCTGATCTTTAGTTCTGGCAATGATCTTAGTTGAAGTTTTTCCCAACACATCATCTTCTGTTTCTTGTGGAATCGATGCTATGCTGCTTTCATCCCAATTATTAAGCAAGATCTGCACATCGGTCTTCCCACGAACATCATAGGCATATAAATACAACAAATATTCCATTTCCAACTTAAGATCTATGGAATGAAATTCTATTGCGGTATGCACTACAATTTTTGAAGCTCCACTGCCAACAACAACTTTTGAAGGGATATTTACCGGGATCACACTTTTTATCTTTGCCATGACATGTTATTTTATGATTTTTCTATTTTACATAATTATCTCCAGTAAGACAGCACGTTCTTAAAGGCTTCAGTGTTAAACAATGACTTTAACAATGGATCATTTTTAAAACTTTCTGAAGTGAAATAATGTCCTTCAGAAACCGCTTTTAGTAGATAATTCAAGCTTTATGTTTCTTCGCCAAGTGTCGCATAAAATTGTCCTTTGATATAAGCCAGAATTCCGAATTTATATTTACTGTCCACAACAAAAGCACGCAACTGGAAACAATTTAAATTGACAGTAATTTTACTACTTCTCTTTCTCTGCACTCTTTTATAAATCCCTGTAACTTCATACCTATTTGCATTTAATACTTTGCTGAAAATGAGGGTATTCTGTGAGTCTGGGGAAGTATTACTAAGATAGTAAATAATGTTATTCCTTTTTGAAGCAGACAAATTGAAACTAGATTTCATTCTGGTTAAATCAAATTTTAGGTCCTTTTCTATTTAATTCCTTCATATTTCAATTGAATCTACAGTTTCTTAATGCCAATTTAAATCTAAAATAAAGTGCCTCTGCCCTACTTGATGGGGAATTATTGTAATTTTCGCGCTTCTTAAAACTAATCATTCTTTTATGGCAGGGAATTCTAAAATTGCGATCTACGGCGCTATCGGGGCAAATATTCTAATAGCTATAGGTAAATTTATAGCCGCCTTTTTTACCGGAAGTTCTGCAATGTTGGCAGAAGGTATTCACTCTATGGTAGATACCGGAAATGGTCTCTTACTGCTTTTAGGAATTAAAAGAGCTAAGCAAGTACCAGATGAATTACATCCATTTGGTTATGGAAAGGAAGTATATTTCTGGAGTTTTGTGGTTAGTGTATTGATCTTTGCTTTAGGAGGTGGATTTGCTATTTATGAAGGGATTCATGCTTTACAAGATCCTCACGTGTTGGCAGATCCTACTTGGAATTACGCCGTTCTTATCAGTGCAATGTTATTTGAAGGAACTGCCTTGTTCATAGCACTAAAAACCTTTAATAAATCCAGAGCGGCATCAGGAAATCTTATTAGAAATATTATACAGAGTAAAGATGCTGCAACTTTTGCGGTGATTATAGAGGACACCGCAGCAGTTATTGGTTTAAGTATCGCTTTAATAGGTGTGTTTTTATCTCAACAGCTTCAAAATCCATATATAGATGGGATAGCTTCAGTATCTATTGGAGTTTTACTTTTGCTAGTGGCAACCTTTTTAGCGCATGAAAGTAAAGGCCTTTTATTAGGAGAAAGCGCCAATCCTGAAGTGATCGCTTCCGTAGAAAAAATATTGAAAGATCATCCTAGCGTAAAAGATTGGACATTGCCACAAACCATGCATTTTGGGCCAGATAGTATCTTGTTGGTTATAGAAGTAGATATGTTAGATACTATGGAATTAATGGATGCAGAGAATACGATGAAGGAAATTAGAAGCGAGATCCAACGCCAAGAACCAACCATTACAAAGGTATTTATACAATCTGCAAACAACTTAGATCACAAGCTAACTTAATAGCATTTTAAGCTGCCGAGGCAAGGCAGGAAAACTATCATAAATCTTTGCTAATTCTAGCCTCTTAGCTTGTTTAAGTAGGAGAAAAAGGGTTTCTTAGAGAGTAATTAATAACCCTAATATATAACAATATGGAAGCTATATTTCAATTTGTTCAACTTGCTAAAAGTGAGCGTTTAGAAGAATTAACTCAGAAAAAATTAGATAAACTAGAAACTAAATATGATTGGATAATTCGTGCAGATGTTTTTTTTAAGAAACAAGATGGGATGGATCCAAAAGGGTTTATTTGCAATATAAGATTAAGTGTTCCCGGCCCTCAAGTTTTTGCTGAATCGAATGAAAATTCATTTGAAGCTGCAATGGCAGAAACAGTAAGCGATCTGGATAGACAACTTTCTAAGCGCAAAGCGCAAATGAAAACACACTAAATCCAGTAAAATTTTAGATATTAAAGATCCCCTTATAAATAATTATAAGGGGATTTTTTATTACTGAATTATATAGATTTATCAACATTATAAACAAAGGCCCGATATTTAAGAAAGGCTACAAAAACCACCCCTCCTATTGCGTTTCCGAGAATTGCCATGCTTTCAAAAGTTAGATAATTTGAGAAGGTAATAGTTGGAGAACTTAAAAGTCCTGCAAAAACTTCCACATTGCCAACTATGCTATGATGTAAACTTGTAAAGGACATAATTCCAGTGATCATGATAATTAGCAATATTCTACTCACTGTATCTTGGGCCGATGATAATAACCAAGAAAGCAATCCCATAAGCCATCCCGCCAGAATTGCACTCACTAAAATAACTTGAGGGGAAAATGAAATAACATGATTGGCAATACTTTCTACCGCTTTAAGGTTAAATATACCTAAAGCAGGACCTATCCAAATTAATAGCGCAGACATGAGCCAACCTCCAGCTAGATTACCGAAGATCACCAAACCCCAGAGTTTTAAAAGATTTACAATAGATTGTTCTTTATTTAAAACCGGTAGACTAAGCAAGGATGTTTGCTCTGTGAATAAAAGTGATCTTCCTAGAATAACTAAGATGAATCCTGCAGGATAAACAAAAGCCATTAATTTAAAAATGCTTTCTTCAGATATTTTTCCATTGAAGAATGTATAAACAGTACACATCAATAAAAAACTAAAACCTATTTCCAATCCTGCCGTAAATGACGATAAAGTGATAAAACCAGGACTGCTTCCATAAACAGCTTTTCCTTCTTTTAGTTGTTCATTTAAAATTTCTCCGTGTTTTTTGGCATTATCTTCTTCAGTTTTGCTCTCAGATTCTTTAAGTTCAGAATCAATATTTTCTTGCTTCCGATCTTTTTCTGCAAATTCTTTTTCTTCCTTCATAAATTCTTAAAAGAATATATATTTTACTGCACTATTCTAATGAATTTTCGTCAAGTTTTAGGTGTTAGTTAGATGCAAGTTAAGAGATCAACTTTCCTAATTCTTGTCTACTAACAGATTTTCCATAAATTTTTTGATCTGGATCCATGATCTTTGTTTGAGTTAGATCTCCTACGTAAACCGCATCGAAACCTATATCTTCAATCAATTTTCTGGTAGTTTCTTTGCTTTCCTGATCTTGGGCTGCGTAAGGAATTGCAAGTTTATCATTTTCTCTAAAAGCTCTATTCTTTAAATGCTCTGCTTGAATAGTATTAAATGCTTTTGAAGTTTTAGCCGTATTAAATTTCATGGCAGTATATTCTGATGCATTTCTATTAGAATCTCTAACTTCTTGCGCCATAGCTCCATCCCTATCTGGGTAAGGATTGGTGGCATCAATAATCACTTTTCCACCATATTCTCCTGCATATAATTCTGATAATCTATCTATTGCATTAAACGGAACTGCTAATAAATAAACATCTGCGTTTGCTTCAAAAGCTTTTTCAATACTAACTGCTTTTGAATTTCCACCAGCATCTCTAACGATATCTTTTAATTCTTCTGGATGTCTTGAACTAAATAAGACCTCATGGCCTGCTTTTGCCCAATGTTTCCCAAGATTTCCTCCAATATTTCCACTTCCAATAACACCTATTTTCATGTCTAATTCATTTTTAATTAATACAGTGTTTATCTATGCATTCAAATCTTGTTCTTCAAGTTTCTCTTTGAATTCATTTATAATCCCTCCTTTTAAAAGAATGGATATCTGTCTATCACTTAAAGTATGTTTTGTAGCTATCTCTACTAATTCTCCATTTTCCTTTTTAATGTTGATCAGGATATTGTTTCTATTAGAGATATTATCTGTTAGATTTTTTAGTGAGACCATATCTCCTTGCTCAATTTTATTATAATCGGCTATATCTATAAATTCTAATGGTAGAATTCCAAAATTCACCAAATTCTGCCATGCAATTCTAGCATAGCTTTTTGCCAAAACAGCCACTTGTCCTAAGTATTTAGGTGCCAGTGCAGCATGTTCTCTACTAGAGCCTTGTGCATAATTTTCTTTAGCTACCACAATGTGTCCACCATGCTCATTTTTAGATTGCATTGCTCTATCATAGAAAGTATCATCTATAACTGTAAAAGAATATTTACTTATTTCGGGTAAATTGCTTCTAAAGGGTAATACCTCTGCTCCTGCTTTCAAAATTTCATCGGTAGAAACATTATCGCCCATTTTTAATAGTACAGGAACATTATAATTATCTTGTAACGGATTTATATGTGGCAAACTTTTAATATTTGGCCCTTTTTTAAGTTCTACTTTGGAACCATCTTCTAATGGAGCCACCAACATCTCTTTATTGATTATTTCCATATCGGGATGTACATATTTAGGATAACTCATTTTATACAACTTTTCCAGATCGCGAGGATCGGTGATTTTTCCCGTTAATGCGGAAGCTGCAGCAGTTTCTGGGCTGCATAAATGCACCTGATCATCTTCTGTTCCAGATCTACTTGGAAAATTTCTAGGCATAGTTCTTAAACTAATGGTATTGGATGCAGGAGCTTGCCCCATTCCAATACAACCCATACATCCAGATTGATGGAATCTTGCACCTGCTTTTATAAGATTTCCAAAAGTTTTATTCTCTATCATGTTTTGAATGATCTGTCTTGAGGTAGGATTTACATCAAAAGAAACATCGTTGTTAACAGATTTATCTTTCACAATAGCACCGGCCATCCAAAAATCTCTTAATCCAGGATTGGCAGAAGAACCTAAAACCACTTGACTTATTTTTTTTCCTGCAACTTCACTTACAGGAACTACATTTCCTGGACTTGTAGGTAAGGCAATCAAGGGAACAAGATCATCTAAAATTATTTCTTCATGAAGATCATATTCACAACCTTCATCAGCAACAAGTTCAGTCCAATCTTCTTCGCGATCCTGAGATTTTAAAAAGCGTTTTGTTTCAGCATCACTAGGAAAAACGGTAGTAGTTGCTCCTAACTCTGCCCCCATATTTGCAATTACATGCCTATCCATAGCACTCAAATGCTTTAAACCTTCCCCATAATATTCTACAATCTTGCCAACACCCCCTTTAACATCATATCTTCGTAACATTTCCAGAATCACATCTTTCGCACTTACCCAGTCTGGTAAATTTCCTGTTAATTTTACACCCCAAACTTTTGGCATTTTCACAAAATATGGCTTACCAGCTATTGCAGCAGCTACATCTAAGCCCCCGGTACCAATTGCCAACATCCCTAAAGATCCTGCAGCGCAACTATGACTATCTGATCCAACTAGGGTTTTACCGGGTTTTCCGAAGCGTTCCATATGCAATGGGTGACTTACTCCATTTCCTGGCCTACTATACCATAAACCAAATCTCTGCGCAGCAGAAAGCAAAAATAAATGGTCATCTGCATTTTTGAAATCTGTTTGCAAAAGGTTGTGATCTACATATTGAACTGCAACTTCGGTCTTTGCCTTTTTAAGATTCATAGCCTCTAATTCCAATTGTACCAACGTTCCAGTTGCATCTTGTAATAAAGCTTGATCTATTTTAATTCCAATTTCCTTCCCCGGACTCATTTCCCCCATCAATAGATGAGATTTGATAAGTTTTTGAGTAACATTAAGTTTTTCCATTTTAATTGTATTTTTCACTTCAAAATATCAATTTTGATTTGATATTAGCGTGTGTTTAACAATATCTTATAGCTTTGTATATTCTTTATTATAAAATTATTATTATCTAATATTATTTTAAACTTCCTAGGCGTATGAATGTAATTGTAAAACGTGCGATAGCCGGTGGTGTGCTTTCTGCTATTATAATGGGTATCGGAACTTATATTCTTGGAGAGGTTTCTGGGTACAAAGCAAAGGAACTTATTTCTACCTCGCTTTCCGGAATAAATATGCTGTGTAATACTGTAATTCTAGGAGCTTCAACCATTCTAGCGTTAATGTTACCCTTATTAAGTTTGAGTTCTGGTTCTCATTCCAGATGGACTAAAGCACATTTCAAACAAGTTCTTATAATAGCAAAGGTGGATACCATTCTGATCATAGTCTCAATAATCACATTTTTAATGCTGAATTTGCCAATAACAGAAAGTGAAGAGTTGCCAAGTTCCTGGTTCTCTATTATCTATTATGTGAGTTTGGGGATGGCTGCAGTTCTTGGCGGAGGTTTTGTTGCTGTTGTAACCATGCTTTATGAAACTATCTCAAATGTTATTATGATCGTTGGAATGGGAGTTAAAAATCACCCAATGGTAGAACAAATGGAAGAAGTTAAAGAGGCAAAGGAGGAAGCTGAAGAAAAATTAGAGGAAGTAGAAGAAAAAGTGGAAGAAAATAAGGAGTAACGCTACTACATTCCTTAAAATTAAAACAAAAAAAAGAGACTAGTCGAAAAGCAAGATCGTAGACGCTAATAGGAATTTTAATATAGATCGAAATCCATATATAAAATCGGGACTAGCGTGAAAATACTTTAGAAATAGTCTCTCGTAAAATTATTCTTTTTTCTGAATTAAGATTGAATTCTACTTAATTTATTTAATATATCTGTTTGTTGTCCTTCTTCCAGATTAAATCCAGGTTTTCCGTGAAGTGGAAAGAGATACGCAAAGTCTTCATCAAAAGATCCCCAGCTTTCTGCCAAACCAAATTCAGAATTTTTACTATCCATAATTGGTCTTGTAAAACTGTTTTCTTCGGAGTCATAACTAGAGCCAATCGCATCCTCACCAGTAAATAACATTCCATCGTTATTATCTGAATATATCAAGACAGATCCTCCTCCATTTCCAGGCAGGTCATAGATACTAATGTCGAAGTGTTTTAAAACTTCGTGCTTTGCTGTGATGTCTTTGGTTTTATAATCGTCTTTTATAGAATTTCTCGGGTGAGCAAATATTGGAACTCCTCCAGCATCTTCAGATAGGGTTTTAAGATCGGCATAGGCATTTTTGTAAACTGATGAATTACTCAGTAAAATTCCTTTTATCGTATAGCCTTCCTCTAGTAAAAGTTTTACGGCCTTTAATGTTTCCTTTTCAACCACATCTATTAAAAGAATGTCCTTTCGATTTAAATGCCTTAAGGCATAACCTTGATTAAATCCTTTTTCTTCCTCGCTTCCTTTTATAATAAAAGTATCTGGAATCAATTTTAAAAATTTTCCAGTTTCTCCTTTTTGAATAAATTCGGCTGATTGGCTGTGTAGAACCTCCATTTTATCTACTGTCTTCATAAGATATATTGATTTAAAATTAATACTTCAATTTACAAAGGTCGGCAGGGGGAGCAATTGGATTTAATACTGTTTAACGAGTTATTAGGAGTTCGTTAACGCTAGCACAAATGCTGAGAATTTTCCGTGGTGGGAGAGTGAAAAATCTACATGTAATTTAGTCTTATTTCTATAAAAAAATGGGATCTGTTCCGCGTTTTTTTGAACACTTAACAGCTGAAATTCTTGTTGAGTGATTTTAGAATATGCTAGTAGCAATTCCTGTTTAATATCTATTTCAGCATCAAAAATTTTTGAAATAAAATTGGAAGGATTATCAAAGCTGGCAACACTATGAATATACTGTTTTGTAATAATAGAAATTGTGTGATACACCGAATTTCCTATAAACACACTTCCTGTAGTTTCAGAATTATCTTCAGAAATTATCTCACAGGAAAATTCTAGCGGATTATAACTTCTGGGAAGATCAAGTCTTCGTTGATGCGCTTTATAAGCTGCCTCTTTTAAAGACCAGAAAAGTTGAAGGATTAGTTGTGGATCTTGTGCTTCAGAAATATATTTCTGTTCAGCAGTTGTATAAAGTTTATTGAGGTATCGGGAAGTGTTCCAGTTGTTGGACATTGGAATTTCCAGATCTATAAGATCATTCCCGATCAATTATTCATTTTATTTAAAATAATTCTTTTCGCATCGCCAGCAGTTAACATCCCGTCCATAGAAGTATTATCAATTTCAATATTAAATTCGTCTTCCACATCTAAAATTACATCTACCAAATTGGCCGAATTTATTTTAAGATCGGTTAAAAAATCGGTGCTATCATTAAAATTTTCTAAACCTTCCTTTCTCTGTACATAAGGAGTAACAATAGCTTTAATTTTTTCAAGGATGGTTATTTCTGTCATTATTATAAGGGTTGAGAACTTTGGTTAAATCCGATCATAAAACTAAACATATAAACCTGTACTTACTAGTTTTTAATATTTTTTTAGAAGAACTACTGCATTTACATCACCAAAACCAAAACTGGCTTTCGCAATAATATTAATATTCCTATTAAACCAATTAGGGGTTCAATGACAGATTTTTAT
>CAZWSP010000119.1:0-10016 GCA_964636585.1 uncultured Antarcticibacterium sp. | reverse complement strand
CAATAACGTACCAAACCATAAGAAAGTCCAGAAGTTTTACTAACACCACTAAACATATTTTCTAATTCAACATAATCATCCACAATAAAGCTGAATCTGTCCTGTGGAGCCACAAGTCCATCGTAAAACAAGTCTTCAGGAGAGGCAAAATTATCTAAAAAGTCATTTTTTTCAGCTTGAGAAGCAAAATAATTATCTGCTAATACCGGAACATCAGCTTTATATAAATAAATTTCATTCATTCCTCGATAAACGAAATTTTCTACTGTTAGATCTGCGCCTGTAGTAGGATCAACTACTTTAGGAGTTTCATCGTCCTGATCTTTAGAGCAGGAAACAAAAAAACTTGCAAATAGTAGGGTGAGCAATAGGGTTTTAAATACTTTCATAGCAGTTTTAAATAAATTCGTTAATTAAGATTTTAAAAATAGAGACAATTTTACAATTATCTTGTTAATGATGTTACAAATACGCTTTTCATTCGTCTTCTTTGTAAGAAGGTCATAAACCAACCAACTAAATGAATCATCATACCTTTTTAAGGTTAATAGATCCCGTAAAGGATAAAATGTACCGTTTGGCACTGCGTTTGCTTATATCTAAGGAAGCAGCCGAAGATGCAACTCAGGAAGTAATTTTAAAAATTTGGAATCGTAAGAATAAAGTCAAGGATTATGCCAACATTGAAGCTTTTATGATATCGGTTACAAAAAACTACTGTTTGGATCAATTAAAGGCTAAAAAGAATAATAATTTAAGAATAACGCACTCAAATTACGATAATAATGAAATTGGCGTTGATAGAAGTGTAGAATTAAAAGATGAAATGGTACAGATTCAGAGGATTGTTAACCTATTACCGGATCAGCAAAAAGTTATCTTTCAGCTAAGAGATGTAGAAGAATATGAGTTTGTAGAGATCGCTGAAATAACGAAAATGAATGAGCCTGCTATTAGAGTTGCATTGTCTAGAGCTAGAAAAAAAATAAAAGAAGAATTACTTAAAACCCATAATTATGGAATTTAATGAGATTAAACTTCTGCTAAAAAAATATGATGAGGGAGAAACTTCCTTATTAGAAGAAAAGCAGTTAAAGGAATATTTTGCTTCAAATGAAGTTGCTGAGGAATTAAAAAATTATCAAAGTATTTTTCAATTCAATAAGAACTCAAAGAATATCAAATTAGAAGGAGCTATTTCAGTAAATAATAACTCGAATAAGTATTGGTACGTTGGAATTGCGGCAAGTATCCTTATTCTGTTGAGTCTGTTTTTATTTGATATGGATAGCACTAGTAGCTTAAAGAATGACAATTTGGGGACTATAGAAGATCCAGAACAAGCATATTTAAAAACTAAAGAGACTCTAAAAATGATCGCTGAGGTTTTTAACGATGGAAGAGAAGACCTAGAATATCTAGATGAATTTAATAAAACCAAAGACAAATTTATAACAGAACAATAAAAACAACACCCATGAAAAAATCAATATTAGTTATCGCTTTAAGTTTAATTTCATTAAGCGGGTATTCTCAGAGTTTTGAGAAATATGAGAATATGAAAGAAGTAGACGCCATGATCATGACAAGTAAAATGTTTAAATTATTGGCTAAAGTAGATCTTAGTTCTACAGATCCAGAGGCGCAGCAATATATCAATCTAATCGAAAATTTAAAAGAAATTAGAATGTTTACCAGTGCAGAACCAGGAGTAAGAGCGCAAATGCAATCTGATGTTACTTCTTATTTAAGTAAAGGTTCTCTTGAGCAGTTAATGCGAGTGAATGAAGATGGAAAGAATATTAAATTTTATTCTAAACCTGGTAGAAATGACAATTTTGTAAGTGAACTTTTTATGTTCATGGACGGACAAAAAGACGGAAAGCCAATTTCTATGATCTTAAGTATTACCGGAGATATAGATCTTACACAACTTTCTAAATTAGCTACAGATCTTAAAGTTCCAGGAGCTGAAGAATTAAAGAAAGTTAATAAAAAATCTAAAATCTAAGTTATGAGCCTATTTAAAATAGCTTTAGTTTTTCTTATTACAACATTGTTTGCCGCTTGCAATAGCGAACAAAGTTTACAGGAATACTATGTGGATAATCAAGGAGATAAGGAATTTGTAGCAGTAGATGTTCCTACAAGTTTATTTGCGAATAGCGCATCTTTAACTCCAGAACAGAAAACCACCTTAGAAACGGTAAAGAAGATCAACATAATTGCGGTTCCTAAAAAAGAGGAAAACAATTTGAAGATAGATGAAGAAAAGGTTAAGATCAGTAAGATCTTAGAAGATGAACAATACCAGCTTTTAATGAAATTTGGTGGGAATGCTCATAAACTAGAAGTGTATTATACCGGAAATGAAGAAGCAGTAGATGAAATTATTATTTATGGTTTTGATGAAGCTAAAGGGGTTGGAATTGCGCGAGTTCTAGGTGATAAAATGAATCCTTCAGACATTCTACAACTCGTAAAATCTTTAGATAAAGGAGAAATAGATATGGAAGGTTTAAGTGGAATCACTACTATGCTTACCAGAAGTGATATGTAAATTTTTGTTTTAATTAGTTGAAGTAAAAATGCCTCTTGAATTTAAGAGGCATTTTTTTGTTTTATTATTCTGAAGAAATTAGATCCCCGTATAATTTTGAGGAGTAATTGCTTTTAATTCTGTTTTTATTTCATCTGAAACTTCTAAGGTTTCAATGAAATCTGCCATGCTTTGTTTATTGATAACTGCATTGGTTCTGGTTAATCCTTTTAAAGCTTCGTAAGGATTTGGATAGCCTTCTCTTCTTAAAATCGTCTGAATTGCTTCAGCAACCACCGCCCAATTATTCTCAAGGTCTAATCTTATTTTATCTTCATTCAGCAATAATTTATTCAAACCTTTTAAAGTAGATTGAATAGCAATAATCGTGTGGCCAATTGGCACTCCAATATTTCTTAGAACAGTGCTATCTGTAAGATCTCGTTGTAATCTGCTTAAAGGTAATTTAGCCGAAAGATGCTCGAAAATTGCATTTGCAATTCCCAAATTCCCTTCGCTATTTTCAAAATCTATCGGGTTTACTTTATGTGGCATTGCGGAAGAACCAACTTCCCCTTTTTTGATCTGTTGTTTAAAATAATCCATTGAAACATAGGTCCAGAAATCTCGGTCTAGATCTATCAAAATAGTATTTATTCGTTTTAAAGCATCGAACAAACCGGCCATATGATCGTAATGTTCTATTTGGGTTGTTGGAAAGGAATGATGCAGCTCTAAGGTATCTTGCACGAAATCTGAACCAAACTTTCTCCAATCTATATTTGGATAGGCAACTTTATGCGCATTGTAATTCCCTGTAGCGCCACCAAACTTAGCCGCATGAGGTATTTGCTGAAGTTGAGCTACTTGTTCCTTTAACCTAGTTGTAAATACTTCCATTTCTTTTCCTAGACGAGTAGGGGAGGCGGGTTGCCCATGTGTTCTGGCTAAAAGTGGAATATCTGCCCAATCCTTACTTAATTTTTCTAATTTTCCAATTATTTCGTTAAGACTAGGAGTATATACATCTGCAATTGCCTCTTTTAAGCTTAAAGGAACTGCCGTATTATTAATGTCTTGTGAAGTTAATCCAAAATGTATGAACTCTTTCGAGCTGCTTAACGAAAGCGCTTCAAACTTATCTTTTATAAAATATTCTACCGCCTTTACATCATGATTGGTGGTTTTTTCAATTTCTTTTATTGCTAAAGCATCTTCTTGTGAGAAATTTTTATAGATGTCTCGAAGATCTTGAAAAATAGAATGATCTATTTGTGCTAATTGAGGAAGCGGTAATTCGCATAAAGAGATAAAATACTCGATCTCTACCCGAACCCGGTATTTTATAAGTGCTTCTTCACTAAAGTATGCCGATAATTGTTTGGTTTTCTGGTGATATCTACCATCAATTGGTGAAATAGCGCTAAGGGGTGTCATTCTGGACTTCTTTTAAAAGATTAAGCGTCAAAGATACTCTTTTCACATTTTTTAAAAAGCCTGATGTTTGGATATTTTTTCAGTAAAAATCAAAAGGATTCTTCCAACAACTTGGTCACCAGATCCGGAATCCCTACGCTTGCTTTTTCGGTTATTATGGTAGTTGAAGTTCTTGAAAGTAGTGCTGGTTTTGGATCTACAAAATATACTGGAATATTTAAATCTACGTAATCTAATAAGGCTGCGGCTGGATATACTTGCATAGAAGTTCCAACAATTATCACAAGGTCTGCATCTTCAATAAGCGATACTGCTTTGGGAAACATAGGAACTGCTTCTCCAAACCACACCACATGCGGTCTTAACTGATAATGATTTTCGCAGAAATCTCCAGAATTGAGATCTTTTCTCCAATCCATTATAAGATCATCATCAAAAGTGCTTCTTACTTTTAATAACTCCCCATGAAGATGTATAACCTTGCTGCTGCCAGCACGTTCATGCAGATCATCTATATTTTGAGTAATGATTGCTACCTTATATTTTTTTTCTAAATCAACTAATGCAAGATGGGCAGCATTTGGTTCCACTTCCAATAACTGTCTTCTTCTGATATTGTAAAAATTGAGCACTTTTTTTTGGTTTCGTTCCCAACCAATAGGTGAGGCCACTTCCATAATATCATGCCCTTCCCAAAGACCATCGGAGTCTCGAAAAGTTTTAATGCCGCTTTCTGCACTTATTCCTGCACCTGTAAGAACAACTATATGTTGCATGAAATTTAGAATTTAACCTAGCTTAATTTACCGCGAATATTTAAGATAGTAATAATTCGGAAGGAAGAAAAAATTAAGAAAAATAAAAAACCGATCAAAAAATTAATTTTTTGATCGGTTTTAGTAGCGAGAACGAGATTTGAACTCGTGACCTCCGGGTTATGAATCCGACGCTCTAACCAACTGAGCTACCTCGCCAAATTTTGTATTCAATTGCAAACAAACTAATTAGAAACAATCCTAAATATAATGGGCGCTTCGGCGTAAAAGTTTGCGGCTGCAAATATAAAAACTATTTGTCTAGAGGCAAACATTATTTAATGAAATATTTAATTTGTTTTCTTTCAAGGTTATCAATTAATAATTATATTGCCCAAAATCTAATAAATACAGCATGGAAGATAAAGTTAAGTACGAAATGGAATTCCCAATACAGGCTTCCCCTTCGTTATTATATCAATATATTTCAACACCTTCTGGACTTAGCGAGTGGTATGCAGATAATGTAAATTCCCGCGGGGAACTATTTACTTTCATTTGGAATGAATCTGAAGAAAAAGCAAAGCTTCTTAGTAAAAAGAATGGTGAGCGTATAAAATTTAGATGGATTGAAGATGAAGACACCACCTATTTCTTCGAAATAAGAATTCAAGTAGACGAAATTACTAAAGATGTTTCTATCATGATCACCGATTTTGCCGATGATGATGAAGTAGAAGAAGGTAAAATGCTTTGGGAAAATATGATTTCAGACTTAAAACAGATCTTAGGTTCGGCTTAATTTCTATTTTATAAATAGTACCTTTGCCCCGTTTTATAACTAATACGGGGTTTTTTTATGGTTAATATCAATGGGAATTTAGTAGAGAATAACGAAGCAACAATTTCGGTTTCAAATAGGGGATTGGCTTATGGAGATTCTGTATTCGAAACTATACGAGTTATTAACGGTAAGATTATCTTTTGGGAAGATCATTATTTCAGATTAATGTCTTCAATGCGAATTATGCGCATGGAGATCCCCGCCAATTTTTCTCCTGAATTTCTAGAAGAAACTATCCTAAACTTGGTTAAGGAAAACGGTTTAATTAACGCTCCCGCTAGAATTAAGTTTACCATATATAGAACTGCTGGAGGTTATTATAGGCCAGAATCATTGGAGATAGAATATATTATTACTTCTGAAAAGCTACAAGACCCTTTCTATTTATTGAATTCTGAAGCTTACGAAGTAGAATTGTTTAAAGATCATTATATCACAAGTGGACTTCTTTCCACTATAAAATCGAATAACAGAGCTATTAATGTATTGGGAAGTATTTTCGCAAAGGAAAATGATTATGAAAATTGCCTTCTTATAAATGAAAATAAGCAAGTAGTTGAAGCTTTGAATGGAAATATATTTTTGGTGAACGGAAATAAAATAAAAACTCCTTCTTTAAAAGATGGTGCTTTAAATGGAATTACCAGAAAACAAATTTTAGCCATCGTTGCAACTATGCCAGATCTGGAAATAGAAGAAACGAGTATTTCTCCATTCGAGTTACAGAAAGCAGATGAATTATTTATATCTAATGTAATTGTTGGAGTGCAACCAATCACAAAATATAGAAAAAAGGAATTTGGGAATAGTGTTGCAAAGGAAGTGCTTACTAAACTTAACGTTAAAGCAAGACTTGGTTAGTTGTAGCTTGGATTTTCTGGAGCGTTAGACCATAACATATAGTCTCCACCAAGTTCAATCATTTTATCTTTCCAGAAAGATCTATACGGACGTTCTATAATGTCTTTTGCATCTTGATGTGCAGTTATTATCCAAGAGTTAGAATTAAGCTCTTCATTAAGCTGCTCTGCATCCCAACCGGAATATCCTAAGAAAAATCGGATCTCTTTTTCTGAAATAAGGTTATTAAGAATAAGTTCTTTAACGGCTTCAAAATTCCCTCCCCAATAAATACCGTTCGCAATTTCGATGCTTTCAGGAATTAAATCCGGAATTTTATGAATAAAATAAAGATTATCCTGTTCTACAGGTCCTCCAT
Organism: uncultured Antarcticibacterium sp.; assembly: GCA_964636585.1. Lineage (GTDB taxonomy): Bacteria > Bacteroidota > Bacteroidia > Flavobacteriales > Flavobacteriaceae > Gillisia. Next base: position 3,222 of record CAZWSP010000119.1, on the reverse strand, counting down.
TATAGATCTTAAATCCCTTTTTAAGTTCAGGAATAAGATCGCTTAAAGTAAAATCTAATACCTTATTTAAAATAAAACCGATCGATCCTGAATCAGAATGTTCGGCAAGAAGCACTACAGATCGATTAAAAGATGTATCCCCAACAATCGTTGGTTCTGCAACTAGTAAGAGACCTTTTGCTGGTTTTAGAGCGATCATAAGTACATTCTTTTTATTAAAGCTAAAGATTAAATTATCAATTTCAAATAATTTTAATACTAATTTCAAAAAAAAACTCTCCCGAGGGAGAGTTTTATCAATTATTCCAGAAAAATTGGACTAGTTAACAGCTTTTTGTAAATCTGCACCAGCTTTAAATTTCACTACATTTTTAGCAGCGATCTTGATAGTTTTTCCTGTTTGTGGGTTTCTTCCTTCACGAGCAGCTCTTTTAGAAACTGACCAAGAACCAAATCCAACTAAAGAAACACGGTCTCCTTTTTTAAGAGATCCTTCAACATTTCCTAAGAAAGACTCTAATGCTTTTTTAGCTGCTGCTTTAGAAATACCAGCGTGTTCAGCCATTGAATCGATTAAATCTGTTTTGTTCATAATTTCAATTTTAAATTAATTGTTGGTTAAACGTTTTTGTTAATTTGCATTACAAATTTATGTGGATTTACTTGCCACGCAAGTAATATCAAGGGAAATACGGGTTTTTGTTAATAACTTGGGTTTATTGTTAATAAATATAGCAATAAAATTTAATATTCCACCCTTTCAGCGTACATAAGGCTTTAGAGAACTTTTGCGTCTTTTTCGAATTGATACCCGTTTAAAAGATCCTTTGTTTTCATTTTTCTTTTTCCTGGAAGCTGAATTTCATTTAAAATTAGATACCCATTTTTTACAGTAACCTTCAAAATTTTATCTTCCAAAATAAGAGATCCCAATTTATCTGAATGCTGCTCTAAAGAAATAGCAACATCATAAATTTTTACATTCAATTCTTCTTCTCCATTTTTTAGGATAGTCCAAGCTGCAGGATATGGATTTAAGCCGCGAATTACATTGTAAATGGATTGAATATCCTGTGACCAATCTATTCTAGTGTTTTCCTTAGTTAATTTAGGTGCATCCTTTAATTCACTATTCTTCGGTTGTGGCGTAGTAGTTACTTCTCCTTGCTTGATAATTGCCAAGGTTTCTACCACAAGTTCTGCCCCAATAAGCATTAACCTATCATGCAAGCTGCCTACGGTTTCTGTATCTTCTATTAAAGTATCTTGCTGAAGGATCATTTCCCCGGTATCTATTTTCTCATCTATAAAAAACGTAGAAACTCCGGTCTTTTTCTCTCCGTTTATAACTGCCCAATTTATGGGAGCAGCGCCTCTATACTGTGGCAATAAGGATGCGTGCAAATTAAATGTGCCATATTCCGGCAATTTCCAAACAACTTCTGGAAGCATTCTAAAGGCTACCACTACTTGTAAATTTGGTTCCAACTGATTTAATTCCGCTAAAAATTCTTCCGACTTTAAACTGGTGGGTTGTAAAATGGGCAAGTTTTGAGTTAAGGCATATTCTTTTACTGCACTTTGCTGAAGTTTTCTACCTCTTCCGGCTGGTCTATCCGGAGCAGTGATAACCCCAACAACATTATAATTTGCCTCTATGATATGTTTTAGGGTAGTAACCGCAAAATCTGGTGTTCCCATAAAAACAATTTTTAAATCTCTCATGTATTCTTTAATTTATATGAATTGGTAACAGTAATAATTAATAGTTCTTTCTGAAGCATAAGATCTATCACCTTTAAAATAGCTTTCTCCTGATATGGGAGTTTGGCAATGATAGATCTTGAATTTTCTTCATTTTGCTTCAAAAGAGCAACTATATCATTATAGATACTTTTAATTAATTCCTTTTTTACATATTTCTCCTTTGGCATACAAACAGAGCAAATTCCGCAGACATCTGTATTTTCCTCTCCAAAGTAAGAAAGGATCTGTTTGCTTCTACAAACCTTATCGTTTTGTACATATGCGAGCAAGGCCTCGATTTTATTCGTTTTATTAATAGCCTGATCCTTTAAATATTTAGAATAAGGATAGATACTATTTTCATCTTCCCTTGGAACTAAAAAGGTAATGGAAGCATCGTTTTCCTGATGTTCAAAATTTATTATCTTATCTTTCTTTAAATTCTGAAGTATAGATAAAGCTTCCTTTTCTGTGGTTCCGGCCTTCTTGCATATCGCTGGCAAATTTATTTGAACCTTATTTTCGAAAATTCCTCCATAGGTTCGCAATATTGCCTTTATCACAGGATCGAATTTTGGATTTTCTTCTAAATAATAAAACAACTGTTTATTTGAAATAATGAATTGCAGGTTGGTAGCCTTCTGAAATTGCTGAGATAATTTTAAAACACTTATCCTATCTAATAATTGAAGCGTATTATAAGTCTTTAAATTGTTTAGTTGATAATGCTGACAGAATCCAGCAAAATTAAAATCATGAACTGTATTTAAACCTTCTCCAAAAGCAACTTGAAAATAGGAGGTAAGCTTTTTATATACAAGTATGGTATAAGGCAAATCTGGAAGACAAGAGATAAATTGATTTTTTAGAACAGGGATATCACTTTCATTGGTGAGTATATTAGCAACAGCCGGCTTTCCATCTCGTCCAGCTCTTCCTGCTTCCTGAAAATAACTCTCAATACTTTCAGGTAGATTTAAATGAATTACCTGTCTAACGTTGGGCTTGTCGATTCCCATTCCAAAAGCATTGGTTGCAACCATTATTTTAACTTCTTCTCTTAACCAAGCATTCAATTTCTTCGTTTTTTCTTTTGAAGAAAGTCCTCCGTGAAAGGAAGTGGATGAATAGCCATGAAGATTTAAATGATTGCTGATTTCTGAAGTAGCATTTCTACTTCTCACATAGATTATTGCAGATTCCTCTGCATCATTCAACAATTGCCGAAGTCGATAATTTTTATCTTCAGTAGTAACCACACTAAATCTAATATTGCTTCGTTCCAGAGAATTCTTGAAGATCTTGGGTTCCTCCAATTGCAGTTGAATCGAAATGTCTTCAATAACCTTCTTTGTAGCAGTCGCGGTTAAGGCCATTATAGGAATTTCTGGATGCAATGTTCTTAATATAGAAACATTTAGATAAGCGGGTCTAAAATCATTTCCCCATTGTGAAATACAATGCGCTTCATCTATA
>CAZWSP010000118.1:0-10130 GCA_964636585.1 uncultured Antarcticibacterium sp. | reverse complement strand
AAATAAAAATTGTTTTTAAATTTAAACCAAAACAAAATTGGTACAAATATAAGAATTAGAACGGCAGTTAAACCAAATAACCCATGTTCTGATAGCAATCTGCTTATTTCATTATGAGAAGCAGTAATTGTTCCTGCCTCTTCAGACCTAAAGTCCCTTGCTTTTCCTACTCCAACACCAAGTATCGGATTATCTATAAAACCTTGTAACTCGGTCTCAATTAACTCGGACCTTCCTGTTGTAATGTCATCCTCTAAGCGTCCAGCAGAATCTCTATTAGTATATCTATAAGTTAATAAACCATTCGTTTGAATTGCCGAAAAAAGCCACATAGCAAAAATTGCAGATAATAAAATAAGTAGTTTTCTAAATATCTTTGCTTGACCATTCGAATTTTGTTTTTGATAAAAAACTATAACAAATGCGAGGATGCATACAATTGCTGTAATAACTCCACCTCTGGAAAATGTCACCAATGATCTATAACTCATTAAGGCCAATAAAATTATATCTATGATATTGATAGCCGTGTTTTTAACCACAAATAAGCGAGTTGCCAATAGGAAAGCTCCCATGCCCATAACTGCTGAAATTTGGTTAGGGCCATAACCTCCAGAGGCAGCATAATTGGAATTAGTCCCACTCATTAAAGCTTCTCCAATACTCGGTGTATAAAAATAAAGGTATGCCATATTCGCAATTAATGGCATCAACAACATCATAATTACATAATTAAATTGTTCAGAACTAATTTTTTTATAATAGCAATATAGCGCAGAGATACCTAGACAGACTGGCCCACTCAAATTAAATGCTATAGCTTTTCTAAAAACAACATCATAGTCTAATGTTACAGATGCCATTATAATTCCTGGAACTAAAATCAACAAATAGATCCAATAAGGTATAGTCTTAGCAGATGCCCCTTTATAAAACATTCCAATGAGCAAAAAAAGTATTACAGAATATTTACCGGTTTCATAAAATGCCATAGCCCCATTCATTCTATAGAAAACTTCTGCTCCAGCAACGTAAGCTGCAGCCATAAGTGCTTCATTATTTTTATTATCCTTTACTATGACATAGAAAATAAGAAAAACGAAGGTGCCTAATAATAAAAATGATGCTGCCGGTCTATATATATATACCAGATATCCAATGAATACATGAACTAGAAGAAATTGTAAGTATACTATGTGAGTGTTAGCCTTAATTTTAATTTGTTTTTAAGCAAAGATTAAAGAGAAACATAAAATTCAATAATTTTTTTGAATATTACATCCTCACTGTATTCCAATAAAACATGATGTTGAAATTTCTCAGCATCTAAATGTCTTTTTTTATCATCTTCATAATACTTCCACATAGCATCAAAAAAAGCAGTGCTATTATTTGGTACAACTATTTCTCCATATCCATTCACCACCTCCGAACATTTTCCCACATCGGTAACTACAACTGGAATACCAGCTTTCCCATATTCTAAGAGTGCCAAAGGTAATCCTTCAGATCTCGATGCTAAAACCCCTAAGTCTGCTTGTTTTAAAAAACCCATTACATTCCTTTGTGGACCGTAATAAAATATATAATCCCTATTTTTTGATGCAGAAATTTGATCTAATATCAACCTAGAATGAGACGTATTAGGATCGTTCCCTACTAAATGTAAAGTAACATTTATCTTTGTAGAAAGAAGTTCAAAACTTCGTAATATGTTAGCGTGATCTTTTTGAGGTCTTAAATTAGCTACACAAATTATTTTAAAAGCATTCTGAGAACCTTTAAGGTTAAATAGCTCATTTTTATTTTGTGTATTAGGCACAAAATTATTAATCATTACGACTCTCTCTGTCTTTAAATTTGCAGTTGCCCAGTCTTTTAGCTTTTGATTTACCGATATAATTCCATTAAAACTTTTTGAGAATAGTTTTAAAATCTTAAATTTTCTATATTGTAATAAATCACTATCTCCGTAATGATCATGCCACACTAATTTAATAGAAAGACCTGATAGTTTTAAAAGGCTTGCAAAGAAAAATGAACTGCTATGTGCATGAATAATTTCTATCTTATTTTCTTTAACAAATCTTCTAAGCTTAGAAAAGGCACTTATGTCTAAAGCACTTTTTTTATTTAAAAACAGATAACCAATTTCTGAATTTAAATTTTCATTTAATATCCCTTCGAATCTCGTACAACATAGGTAAGAAGCATAACCATTTTTATGCAATAACTCGGCATAAGAGATTGCCATACGTTCGGCGCCTCCTGGTTGAAGTGAATCTATTAATTGAAGTACTCTCATAAAAATGATTCAATTTCTTCTGAAAATCTTTCTAATGTATATCGTTGAGACCATTGCTGAGCCCTGGCAGATTTCAAGCTCAAATTATCAGGATTTAACTCATTAATAAATATTTTGGCTGCTTCTTTAATGTCCGGTGGAATTAATATTCCTCTTTCTCCATGATCTAACATCCAGTCTACACATGAAACATTAGTTGCTACCGGAATGCATCCAAAAAACATAGCTTCAGCAACGGCCTTTGGCCAACCTTCAGATTTGGATGGTAATATTAGAAACTCAGAATTCTTATAATGATCTTTTAAATGTTCTAATTTTGCTGCTCCCATTAATTGCACAAAAGGCTCCAAATTATTGATTTCAAGATATTGCCTTATTTCATCATATAAACTTCCGTTACCAAAAATTTTCAATTTAACGGGAATCTTTTGGAGCAATAAGTATTCAATAAATCGAATTGCAAAAAATGGACGTTTCCCTTCATTAAGATTCCCAACGAACAGAAAATCATATGGAAAAGAAAATTTTTTATCTATAATGCTTTTATCATTTTCAGAAAAAGAAGCAGTGAAAAAGGGTACAATATTCTTCGATTGTTTTTCCCATTGCCCATAAACCAGAACTTTAATACTCTTGCTAAGTTGAGGATTATTTAAGATCTTTTTTTGCAATCTATAACTCCAAGGTTGCTTCGCTTTAGGATCCCAATTACCCGCATATTTTACAGTTTTAGTTTTCTTTGGAAAAAAGATCTGAAGTACACATCCTATCAAACCTATATTCCCTGGACATCTTAAATGTATATGGTCTGCCCATAAAAAAGCTCTTATAAAAACAATTAAAGTATAAGGGAGTAAAAATATTGCTTTTAAGCCAGCTGTAATATTATTAAATTTAAAGAAGGGAAGATTAAAATAATGAAGATCCTGTCTTATAAATTCTTTAGTAAAAACTTTTTCAGGATAAAAATTAGGAGATAAAATTCCAACTTTATCAACTTTAGAGAACCAAATATCCATCTCTTTTACATAAGGGGCATATGCAGAATATTTTTTATTCTTATAAAATGTTGGAGCATTGGTAACTACTAAAAAATTCATTAGATGTAAAGATCAGAATTATTATCACTCACCTTTATAGCCGGAACACCAAGTACCGTGGTGTTCGTTTCAACAGATCTTGTCACTAAAGAATTAGCTCCAATTACGGCATTATCACCAATCTTCAAATTCCCAGCAATAACAGCGTTAACACCAATATAAACATTATCTCCAATAACTGGCACCCCCCGGTTTTCCCTAACTCCACTAACCCCAATAGTTACACCCTGAGAAATATTACAATTATTTCCGATTACCGATTGTGAATTAATGACAATACCCCCAAAGTGTCCAATGTAGAATTTATCACCGATAGTAGCCGAGTAAGGAAGTGAAATCCCCGTTAAAATTTCCATTAATTTTTGAAAAAAAAGTCCGAAGAATAGTAAAAGACTTTTAATGGGGTTAAATATCTTCGAATTATAAATAGAATTATTTATTCTATAAACAAAGATTGCCCACAATCCTTGTTGCGTAAGCAGTAATATAAATGAAGATTTACCACTATAACGTTTATACTTTAAAAGATCTGATCTGAATTTCTTCAACATTCTTTAATCTTAAGAGATTGATTAGAGATTGGTTAATTTATTTATGAATATCCGTTTGTGGTCCTAAAAGTATTTTCGTCACCCTGAATTTATTTCAGGGTCTCAATATTGTCTTGACTTACATTGTAATGAGATTCTGAAACCAGTTCAGAATGACGTTCTTTTCAGTTTAGGATACTTTACGGACAAACAAATTTATTTTAATTCTATTTAGAACGAAAATAGCTTTAAATATCCATAAGTTTTAGCCATTACACTTTTCATTTAGAAATTTGATTCAATCGCAACATAGAGCTTTCAAATAATTCAGTAATTTTAAATCTACTTTGGAAGATTCCACCATAAACTCCACCAGCCATAAATTCTACCGATACTTTCTGTAAAAGCGGCCTTTTTTTGGGAAGAATTTAAGCTATTACTCAATCTTACTAAAGTTAGTAAAAGTGCCGTTACATGCCATTTTAATATTGAAATAAAATTTGGCTGTGGATATTTTACTCTCCATACATACCAACCATTTCTAATCACCATTTTACCATAATCAAACTGGTTTGGCCTGCCATCTGGTTCGTGGTAATGATCTAATTTAGCAGCAGTATTTACATAAAGTTGACCAATTTTGGAGGCTCGCAAACAGAAATCCATATCTTCATATAAACCATAACCTTCAAAATATTCAGAGAATTTTAATTTGTCTAGTAGTTCCTTCCTAAATGATGAAACTCCTCCCATAAAAAATTCAACTTTATAGGTTTTATTAGATGGAGGTAAAAACGCGGTAGATAGTCCATTAGAAAATGCAGGCATATATCCTGGAGGATCTTGACTTAATAAGTTGAATTTTTTCCTTAGCACATTCCTGCTCCCTAATTTCCGAACATAGCCATCTATCTTATATTCATTAAATTGAACTGAATATAGTTCATCCTTAGGAATCCATTCCACCACATCTTTGATATAACCTCCAACCCCTATCGCCTCAGGATAGTTTTGATAGGTGTTCAGTAGCAATTCAAAATAGTCCTGTTCTAAAACAACATCATCGTCTAAAAAACATACTATACCTATATTAGCTCCCACCTTAGAAATTCCAAAATTCCGTTGTTTGGTAAGGCCTCTATTACAATCATCAACTTGAAAATAAGATAAGTTGTAGAAAGAAGGATTTTCGACAGCCACTTTAGTCTCCTCGCCTTGAGAACCATCGATAATTAGAATTTCATCAGGACTCAGAGTTTGCTTATCTACTGACTCCAATAGTTGAAGAAGAGCCTTAGAACGATTATAGGTACAAATAATGAGACTAAAATTCATTTTTAAATAGGTTTAATATCTTACTCCTCTATTAATAAGATTACGTGCGTAGAATAGGGAATTATTAAACTGAAGCGCTCTATAAGGAAATTTCAAAAATCTCCATAATAGACCTGCTTTACTACCTTTAAATAAATATAGAAAGAAGTATTTAGACCTATACTCCATAACCTGTTCTGGTGAATAATGTTTAATTATTCCATAAACAATAGTAGGACTAGGTATTGGTCTAATATATTTAACCGGATGATCTAGTTCCCAAGCTTGCTTCTTCCTTTTTTTACCTAATAAAGAAGCTTGTAAACCCCAGTGCCTATATCCACCTGTAGGTGGTTTTAGATGCAAAATTGGTGAATAAGGATTTTGCATGAGAATAGCTCCGGCTTTTAATAATCGTAAACCAAAATCGGTATCCTCGCCATAACCTCCGTCAAAATTTATATCGTTCCCAACTAAGGTTTTAACCAAGGAAGAACTAACACAGGAATTAGCATTGCTAAAAGACATAGCAGCTCCGGCTTTCAATTGAGATTTACTTGCACCACTATATAAATCTTTTAGCGTAGCTAAGCCATCTTCATGCGATGGAGCAGATATATCAAGCCCATTGCAAGCCTCTACATTATAAGTTTGAAGAAATCTAATATGATTTTCTACAAAATTTGATAATATTCGTGTATCATCATCGGCAAAAATTATATAATTTCCAGTGCATAACGCAATGGCTTCATTTCTGGCTCTGCAACTCCCTTTAGACTCCTGCCATTTTATAGTCAATTCAAAATCAAATTGATCTTGATTATAGATACCTTCAACTCTATCTTCAATAGGGGTCGCATCTACCACAACTATCTGAGTTACTGGTAAGGTTTGATCTGCATAATCTTTTAGTAATTGCAATGTATATTCCTGCCTAAACATAGTTGGAATTACTACACTCACAGTTGGAATAGTTTCCAAGGAATTCAATTCTCTTGCCGTTAAAATTGGAAAAATATTTTGCTCTAAATTTTCCTTCTTAGCTTTTCGGAATTGGGATAATTCCAAGAAAGGATTTTTATTTGATCCCTTTAAAAGCATATAAAGAGAATGTTGTGGTTTAAAATTCTTTTTAAAAAACCTATATCTATCCTGAACCGTAATTTTAGATGATTTAATTTCCTCCGGAAATAAACCCTTCACATACATAGGAATTGCCCCACCATGTCTTAACATGCGGTATCCTAAATCGAAAGCACTTAAAATATCAGAATCATAGTCTTTCGGGAAGCCACAAAATAATATCCATACATTTTTTCTTACAACAAAAGAATTAGGATTTATCCGCCAGTTAATCGATCTATCCAGATTTGGAAGATCATTAAGAAACCACCAGAATACGGCAGTTTGATATACCAATTCCGGAAACACATTATTTAGGCCTTGATCAAGAGAACTATGCCAAAGGTCGCCTGGGCCTTTAGCTAATTGTTCTAAACTCTCAAGATTAGGAATTCCGTTATATAATAAAATTTCTCCCGATTCAGTGACAAATTCTTTTAACTGCATCACTTTGAAATTAAACTTTGATAATATTCAATATTTTTTGATGTAGTAATTTCGGAAGAAAAATTATTGCCAACTCTCTTTCTTGCATTTTCACCAAAAGTATTTCTTAAACTATCATCATTAAATAATAGGCTCATTTTTTCAGCAAATTGTTGATGATTTTGCGGGTTTACCATATATCCGGTTTCACCGTCAATCATCATTTCCTTTGCCCACCCAATGTTGGAGGTTACCAGCGCTTTTTCCATAGCCATAGCCTCTAACCATGTCATTGGAAATGCTTCAGCAAAACTTGGCAATACAATTACTTTAGCTTTCGATATTTCCTCTGAGATTTCGCTATAACTTATATGATCTAAATATTCAATACTTTCAAGATTTAAAGGTGTAACGAGCGAAAAGAACATTTCTAAAGTCGATCTGTTTTCAAAAATATCTATGGTATCTTTTCCTATAATTTTTAAAATAGCATCAGGATTATTTTCTTTAAAAATATTATATGCTTTCGCCAGTTCTAAAACTCCCTTTTTTCTGATTACAGTACCAAAATACAGAATACTATTTTCCTCAATTTGAATAGAATTTGTTGATGGCTTGAATTTGTCAATATCCACTCCATTGTATAAAGTGACGATTTCTCTTTTTAGTCCAAAAATTTCTTTGGTTAGCTTTCCGGTAAAACTACTTGCAGCTATCACTTCATTTGCGTTTTTAAGCGCATTTTTTTCAAACCAAAAGTTCTTCCATTTCTGTTTTCTCCCCTCCAATTTACAGAAATAAGCATCGCTGCCATTACACCTAATTATTAATGGAACTCTAAATTTCATAAAAGCAGTAATACCAGTCCAATCCGGGGCTTCCAAGAGATCTATGCTATTTGATTCAACAATTTTATTTATAAGATTCTGATAATATTTTCTGGTAACAAACCAAGTAATTCCGGGAACTTTGAACTTTTGTATAAAATGAAATTGAATCTGATCTTCAACAAAAGATTCTGAACGATCTAAACCGATAACAAACACAGAAACCTCAACTCCTTCTTGGACTAATGCATAAGCTAAGTTTTTGATACTAGTTCCTAAACCACCAGCTTTGGGTAAAGCGTCATGAGGATATTCCGGAGTTATAAAACCTATATGCATGGTAAAAGTCTTATATGTTCATCTACCATTCGAGATAAATTAAAATTATCTTCAATCTCTGAGTAGGTATTTTTCTCTATTTTCTTAGATCTATTTAAAATTTCTTCTAATAGCGCACTTAATTTATCAACATCTTTTGCAGGAAAAATAAAACCATTAACTCCATTTATTATAACTTCCTCATTTCCGCCAACAGAGGTAGTAACCACGGGTACGTTAGAAGCTAAACTTTCCAATATCGATAAGCTAAAACATTCCATATATGTGGGCTGAAGTAGAAAAGAATAATTCTTATATAAATTCGGCAGTTCGGGTGTGCTTCCCTTAAATGAAAAAACTGTTTCTAATTCTAAACTTCCCACTAATTCTTTAAGCTCATTTTCTATTGGTCCTTCGCCATAAATATCAATTAATATTTTATTTTTCGCTTCTGAATTTACTAATGAAACTGCTTTAATTAGATCTTGAATTCCTTTAGAACTTCTTAAATGTGATGCTACTATAAATTTTCCAAAATTCTCTTCCTCTCTTTTCAAATAAACATCTGTATCTATTCCATTATAAACCACTTTGGTTTTTGTATGTAAATGCTTTCCAAAATCATTTAAAATACAATTAGTAGTATATCGAGAAACTCCAATAAAAAGATCTATATATTTTGAATACAGAATTCCTTTTAATTTATTCTTCGCTCTTTTTTTAATGGGAAAGCCCTCTATAGGCCTAGGGTTATGATCTACCGCGATTATTAAAGAGTTATTTTTAGTTTTTATTGTTTTGAAGAACGGTGTGCATAATTCAACAAAGTGAGTAATAACGATGTTATATTCATTAGTCCGATGAAAATCTAGAAATTCTAAATACAGATCTTTTGAACAAATATGCACCTCTAAATCATTATAGAAATCATACTTTCTACCACCTGCAAAGAACCAAGATATTTCATAACCTAATTTTTTACCTTCTTCATTATAAGCCACAAAAAAACGATCCATACCGCCAATTCGATTTGGATTGAGATTATAGTTGCATATAACAGCAATATTCTTATTCAATTTCATCTAATAGCTGCTCAGTAATTCTTTTTCCCGTATCTAACAAAGGTTTACCTATTTGTAAGTTTAGTAATTTTTGTCGCTCTAATTTTCTCTCTTCTGGATTTTTAAGCTGATGATTTATTGAGCTTTTTAGTTCTTCTTTGTTCTTCGCAATAACAACCGCATTACTTTCTACTACTCTTTTATAATGTGCATATTTTAAAAATCGCTGATCATTATAAAGTCCATTTTCAATATTCCCAAAAACCGGATTTATAACAGGCTTGTCAAATTGCATAAAATCTAGGCTCATGGTAGAACACATATTTATTCCCACATCAGAATTTTCGAGTATCATTCTAAGATCTGCCAAGTCATCACTAGTTGGTATTCTTTGTGACCAAGGCTCAGGGTGATCTTTTCTTGCCATTTCCCATTTTGGAAAATTCCACACTATAAATGGATATTTCTTCTGAAGATATTTAAATCTATCCGGTTCTTCTGCCGGTGATGTTCTCACCAAAAAATTAACCATTGTTCCAAAAGAATTATTTAAAATTGCCTCTGCAATAGTCTCAATATAAAGAGGATCATTTTTACTTGTAGAAACATCTCCGCAGCTAAAACAAAGTGTTTTTATGTTTTGATCTAAATTGAATTTAAGAAAAAACTCAACGGTATCTCTTTGATATTCTTTTAATACATAAGGCTCAAATTGAGGGGTGCCAACCACTTTGACTTTATTTATATCAGTATTTGGATAGAAATGCAATAACTCTTCTTTCATTAAATCACTCCAAACAAAATAGAAATTAAATGTGGCAGCCATTCTGCCTTTAGAAGCCAAATTATCCCAACTAAAAATAAAGCTTCCAGTTTTAATGTTTAATTTCTCTGCAGCAACCACTAGTGGAACTACGTAAGGCGGACGTTGATGTGTAAAGAAAAGCAGATCCGGCTTCTGTTCTTTGAGCTTATTTTCACAAAACTTGGTTACATTATGAGCGTGTAATGTTTGCTTTTGTCTCTTTTCAAAGAAGTGATTATTCTTCTCGGAATGAAAAATAGAAGTTATCTTATAAATTAGCCTGGTAGCATGGCCTCTGTTAGAATTCGCTAAAGATCTGTTG
>CAZWSP010000117.1:0-10498 GCA_964636585.1 uncultured Antarcticibacterium sp. | reverse complement strand
AACAGGTAACAGTGATTCCAAGCATCAATAAATCAAATCAATTACAAGGGTTCCGATTTGAATATAAGGGAGTGAATTTAAAGGGAAGTGAGGTACACCGATCTATGACGGGAGGTAAACTCATTGGAGAAATAACTAGGAATTCAGAATTCACAAGGATGAAGGAAATGCCCAACAGTTTAAAATTGCTGGATAAAACAGTGCAACTCAGCACCAATATGGCATCAAGTATAGCCAAAGGATTAGTGAAACAAGTAATTAAAAGAAGCTTAGATACAGGAATAGGATTTTAAAAAATTAAAAGGATGAAAAAGTTAGACGAAATTATGGAGCTCATGACAGATGAGATGGAAGACTTTAAGGTTGCTATTTTAAAACTTGAACTGCTTTCAAATCGACTATCCACTTTAAGCATCCCCATTAGCACCGAGGCTTTGGATAACAACCTGAATATCTTTTTGGAGAAACAGGAAGAAGAAAACCGATTAAAAGAAGAAGTGCTTAAAGAGATAGAAAGGAAATTGAAACACGCACGGATAATTCCGAATTATCTACTGATCCTATTAGGAGCACTTGGAATATTATCATTAAGTCTATTGGGTTATTTTGGTTACACAGTTCAAAAAGCAGAGAAAGAAAAGTTTGAAATCTATCGAATGGTCATGGAATCGGATAATGAAAGCTATCAAGAATATATTTCGAACAACCCGAAGATTAAAGATGATTATTGCCAATGGTTGGACGAGAAAAAATAGGCATTGTCATGACAATTAATCTTGACGCAAATTATCCTAATTTTACAGTAAATGGCTTCAAAACCCCAGTAAAATGATCATTTTTTACTGTAACTAATGCGTCAAAAGTAGTTTGCGCCCTATGCTGTTTTTATTTAACGCTTAACTTCCCGTACGCTATAAAAAAAGCACAGGATCCACGCGCAGTTAGTTATGGTAGATATGGGGGCCAGATTTAAATTTTTCATTTCTAATGAGAGCAATTTTTAAAATTTTGAGATTTGAATGAAGTTTTGAATTATATCCGCTTTAATTATCAAATTCGTTTAATAAAGTAATAGTCTCGAATTTCCAATATCATTTTAAGTTATGTAGGTAAAATGTATTATTTGCAAAAGGAATATTAGATAATTCAATTTATCCATAGTCTTTACTTTTTTCTATTATGTGAATTAATTTAGAATTGTATTAATTCATGATTAAATGGAGAGTGCACATCCTGAATTTTTACAAAATAATGGAGAATAACATTGGCAATTATATTCTAGATTATGCATTAATTTTTTTAATATTTTATGCGTTTTGAGAAAATGAATAGACTAAACTTTCAGAAATTAGTTCTATAATTCATTCAATATATTAGTCAAAAAATATATATAGAGGATTAGATGTATTTGTTAGCTACTGTGATTAGGACAACTATCGGTAAACTTATAATTTATTATCTTCAAAGAAATTATGAAAAAGCTATATAGACGTATCCCTTATATATTAAGTATTGTTATAGTTGTAACTATAACCGTACAACTTTATTGGAGTTATACAGAATACCAGAAAAATACGGTTGCTTTTAAAAACGAAATACAAAATGCACTGGACGTTACTATCGATAATTACTTTGTGGATTTTGCGAAAGAAAATTCGGTTTCGTTGAAAGTTAAAAAAGATTCCGGAAACAATCCTGACAATTTTACAATCACTGGGGGTAATAAAAAAATTATAGATAAGATCCGTCCTGATAATGCAGATTTAAAAAATGTAGATACATCTTTAGACAGTCTAAACATGTTGAACAATATTAAGGATATTTATATATCTATCAACGAAGATTCTATCAGTTTTAAAAAATTAAAAATTCTCTTAAATTCTGAACTCAAACGAAGAGATTATAACATTCCATATAAATTAAATCACTATAAAAAAGATTCGCTTTTCGCTACTTCCCGAAGCAAATCCTTTTCATCAGGTGAATTTAGCGTAATAGGAAAATCTACCTATTTTAAAAATAGGGAAAGCATAGAGATTCAATTTCCAAATGCAATTCAAGATATTCTGAAAAGGAGTTTTCTTAGTATTCTAATTTCTCTCTTACTAATGATCTCAATTCTGTTTGCTTTATTCTATATGCAATGGATTATAAAGCAGCAAAAACAAATTTCTGAAATTAAAGATGATCTAATAAGTAATATAACACATGAATTTAAAACTCCAATCGCAACAATCGGGGCAGCCCTAGAAAGCATACGCTTTTTCAACACCAACCATGATCTTGAGAAAACCAATCGATATTTGGACTATTCCGATCAACAGCTTAAAAAGTTAGAAAATATGGTTGATCACCTTATGGATACGGCACTTTTAGAAACTGAAAACTGGACACTTGAAAAACATTTGGTAGACGTACACAAATGGGCAACGGATATTGTTGAAAATTATAGGATGAATGCTGATGGAAAAGAAATCAAGCTTAAGATCTCCAAGGATTCGAAAATCCAGTCGTACATTGAATCCTTTCATCTAGGAAATTGCCTAGGTGCATTGTTAGATAATGCTATAAAGTACGGAGGAAGTCAAATTGATGTAGCCATTGAGAATAAAAAGGAATTAATTATACAAGTCAGCGATAATGCTAACAGCTTAAACAAAGAGCAGGCGGCGAACATTTTTGATAAATTTTACCGTGTACCGCAAGGTAATTTGCACAATGTGAAAGGTTATGGTATTGGCTTATATTATGTCAGAAAAATAGCTGAAAAACATAATGGAACTGCAGAAATTTATATAAAAAATAATAAGACATCATTTATCATTTCTATACCTAATGAATAAAATAAAGTTGTTATTAGTTGAAGACGAAATAACTCTGGCTCAAATAATTAAAGAAAGTCTGGAAACACGTGATTTTGTTGTACTACATTCTCGAAATGGAGAAGAAGCTTACCAAATGTTTCAGGATAATTCTCCTGATATTTTGGTAGTAGATATTATGATGCCTGTAAAGGATGGACTTACTTTAACAAAAGAGATTAGAAGAATTGATACTAAAACACCAATCATTTTTCTTACTGCCAAATCCCAACCCCAGGATGTAGTTGCTGGTTTTGACACGGGTGGAAATGATTATCTCAAAAAACCTTTTAGTATAGAAGAACTTATTGTACGTGTAAAGAACCTAGTGAACAGTAAGCCAAGGCATGATAACATGCATAAGCTCATTTTAGGCCAGTATAAGTTCAATCCGATTAACCAAACTCTGCAGTATAGGGAAGAAAAAATTGATAGCCTTACAAGCAGAGAGAGTCAATTGCTCTTATTTCTTGCAGAGAATAAAAACCAGATTGTAGAGCGAAATACGATATTAGATTTAATGTGGACAAATAATGATTTCTATTCATCTAGGAGTATGGATGTATTTATAAGTAAACTCAGAAAACTTCTTAATAAAGATAAAACCCTGAAAATTATTAATGTTAGAGGAGTCGGATATAAGTTAATCGCCTAAGTTAAAATCTGTATTTGATGCTCAAAAGCGCATAAGCAGGAACAAGACTAATCCGTTTCTGATAGGACTTAAAGGAATTAATACTTTGCAACAGATATTCACGTTCGTTTAATAAATTGTTGAATTTAATTGTTCCTGACCACCTGCTTTGCTTGGGTTCATATACGATATTTGCGTTCATAAAGGTGTAATTTTCTTTGTTTAGAACGTAAAGTTCATTGTTGAGATTGATCTTTATAGATTCAAAAATCTTTATGTCAAAGTCGGCAAAGGCTTTCGAAGTTTCAAAAGAATTAGTTTCATTTCTAAGCTCAGAAGAAGTATAACGGTAGGCAAAACCACTTGAAAAATTAAACCATTTATCAAAATAAGAACTCACGGAAAATGAATAATCTCCAGAATAATTTTGAAGCTTCAGCTCACTCGTTTCATTAATAGAAAATGGAGACTGAATAAAGCTCTGGTTGGTTTCTAGCTTTGTTGCAAGTTTAAGCTTGTTGAAATAGTTAGTGAAGATTAAATTAGCTAAGGTATTCTCACCGTTAGAAGTTGGTATGAACTCATTGAAAATAAAGTTTTGATTTGTAAATGCTCTTGGGGCATAACCGGAATGGGTGATAGTATGTAATGCAGAGGCATTTATCGAAAATCCTTTGATATCATTGTATAAACTATAGTTTAAAGAAAACACAGAGTTCCCTAGTTTTTTGACATCATCCGAACCACTAATAAAATCTTGATAGGAATTCAGCGCATAATTGGGCAAAAGTAATTGCAACCCTGGTAATTCCTCCTTATAACTATAAGTCAAACGAACCACTCCCTTATTTTTGAGCTTATGTCTTAAAGTAAGGTTGGCATTTTTCAACAGATATTCTTCACTATTAAACCAGCTTCGCTTAAAAGATATTCCTCCTCTTAGATAATTATCTTGGGTGAGTTTAAATTTTAAGGAATTGCTTATTGCTAAAAAAAAATTATCAATATTCAAGTTATTAGTATAGCCTTCAAAATTTTCTTCTGTTTCGGTATAAAGTCCACTTTTCGCAGTTTCTCCCTCATTATGAATATGTAACTGCAAGTTATTTTCCCATTTTTGAGACTTGGTCACCATTGAACTCTGTAAACCGTAATAATTGAACTTGTTACGGACATTCTGGAAAAAGGTTTCATCGATTTTTGTTATTAACAGATCATTCAAACTTGGATGAAGAATTTGTGCACTTTCTTTAGAATCGCCATATCCGAAATAAAGATAATTGTTCAATGCACTATTTTTAGTCAATAGATACGTATGTTCTAAATGGTTATAAAATGTTTCTGAAGTAATATTATTTTGCTGCGCAATTTCTTCATTCCCCAAAGTGATGTTATTAAGTGCATTATGTGGGTTCAGATTGTAACTGACCGTATTATTAAAATAATTCCTGGAGTTGGGGGCGAATTTAAGTTCAAACTGAGTAGCTCCTATTCTATTAGTATTCTGATAAGTGCTAGTTTCAAAAAAAGTAGTGCTGTTCGTACCTGTGAAATATTCGGTCTTAGCCTGATAATCTTGTCTGGTTCTGTCTGAAATAAAGCTTACATCCCCTCTAAAAGATAGTTCGTCATTTATTTTTGTGGATGATCCGATTGAATGCAGCATAGATGTATTAAAAATACTTCTGGTATTGAAAATATTCTGTTCTTGTTCATCAATGGAAAAAATAGTGAATGGCTTTTTCTCGATCTTTTGAAACATTTGAGATAGATCAATTACTGTATTTTCACTTTGTAACAAGTTGGCAGCTTTGTTTCCGGTATTATTGGCATTACTAAACTCTAATAATTTAATTCGCTTTCTAAGTAAGCCCAGAGTCAAGGCTGCTTCATGTCGGTTTTCCAGGCCATACCCTCCGGAAATATTACCAAACAATACATATTTGAATTCATCCTTGAGCTTTAAATTAAGCGCTACTTTTTCAGAATTTGATAACTGTTTAAAAATTGGATTTTCTTCATAATTTTCTAGAATCTGTACTTCTTCGAGCGTTTTTGCATCTAGATTCTTTGATAAAATTTTATAGTTTTTATCAAGTATATTTTCTCCTTCAACTAAAAGGCTTTCAATAGGCTTACCATGGGCTTTAATACTGCCGTCGGGTAAAACTTCGATACCAGGTAATCTCTTTAAGAGGTCTTCTACAGTTTGTTCGGTATCAGTAGCATATTGTGAAACACGTATAAACGTGGTATCAGAATTTATTCTAATTTTTTGATGACCTTCAACAATCACTTCTTTTAATGACTCCATTTTTTCTATCATTTCAAAATCCAGAAAATCCAACATTTTTTGATCGGCTATTGCTATTTTTTTTCTAACAGTCGTAAATCCTAAACTGGAAGCTTCAATGATTATTGACTCGCTGTTCTTTATAAACTTTAATTCATAATTTCCGTTTTGGTCGCTATACGTATAATCCAGAACTTGATTTTCTGTATTCCTCGCTTGTAAAAGGACAGTTTCAAGAGGTTGAAGCTGATCATCCATAATATTGCCCCTAATAGCTATTTCCTGCGCATAATTGTTCCCATAAATGCAAAGTAAAACAAGGAGAAATTTGATTTTCATAAAGAATGGATAAAACTAAAACCCCGTTGGAGATGGGGTTTTAGTGTTTAGAAAGAATATTAAATTAATCAAATACTTCGACGCTAATAGTTTCGATACCCCCTGTATTTACAGTAACATTACCACCCATTTGCTTAGCAATTAGAATAGCTTTTGTCTTATTGCGTTCGACTAATTTATCTAAGGTTTTTTTATATTCCTCGATTGAAATATATGGATATTGATGATCTACTTTAGGTTTATCCATCGGTCCAACACTAAGATTCCTATTTAGAGGGTATTCAACAGATTTAAAATAAAGATACATCTCTTTTTCATCGTCGTATGCTTCCAGAATTAACCCTGGAAGACCTTGTAATTTCCAGGGACCATAGGGTAATGGTATGGCATCGGTATACCATGCAGTATAATTTTTTCCTCTAAAAGAACCGGTGGCTTTATGGCAGGTAAGACTACCGATTGTTTTTGTTTCCGATCCTAATTTCCAGTCTATTTGGGCTCTTTTCTCACGCCCGTAAACTGGTTCTTTATATTTTTTGTTCCACCAAAGACTGTCCTTTTTTCGGTTGTAATAAACCTGTTTTCCTTGTGGTAATGTATGTTTCCCTAAATAAATTTGTTTAGTTCCGTTTACCTCTTTGATTTGGTATTCTTCTAATTCCGTCTGTTTTTCAAGAGAATCTTTAGCAGTTACATAATAAGATGCCTCTTTATTAAAAATTAGATATGCATTAAAATCTAGTCCAACTGGTCCGCCTTTCCCCGGGCTTTCTATATGACCATAATAAACAATGCCCTTATCCTGAGCTTGACCAACGGTTATTGTGGTTATAAAGAAAAAGATTAATAAAAATTTCATATTATCTTAGTTGTTTTTAATTAAAGAAAAACCCTTCAAGGATATCTTTATCCTTTCAAATTAAGGGCTATTAAATTTTAAATACAGTTAATTAGTGTTGTCTTGTGTTAAGAAGTGTTAATTGAGGTTTAATTTGATAATAAATAAGAGTGCTCACGCGTTGTATATGCTTAGCGCATTTAGTGAGTGTCACAGACCTCACCTTGCGGGTGTACAAGCACCCTCGTAAATTCTTTCAATCTATAATAAGTTCAATCCCTGCTTTCTCGGCCTTGTATTTTATTTTGGTCATAAGCTCATAATAGCTCCAGTTTCTAAAAACAAATTCTTCTTCCTTCGCAATCCCGATCTTATCTTCCTGATTTAACAAAATAAGTGTTCCGGCATGGTGTTTAACACAGAAATCGATTAACCTCCTGCTGTAAACGTGTATACGATGATGTACATAATTGCGCTCCGCATCTCGAAACTTATCTACGGCTTTTGTTTTTCTTTTAGTACCTTTTCCCGACTTGGAATAGGTTGCGCCTACTTGCGCCCTTTTACGGGTAGCTTGTATTGCTAACCTTCGGTATAAAAACTCCTCCTTGGTACCAATTGCAAGCTTTGCATTATTGGTTTTAACCACAATGGGATATTCAAGAGATAGAGAAGCTTCCGCGATCACTTCTTGTTTTAGTACATGCTTTTCTTTTTCAATTTCGAAGACTGGAAGAAAGAAAATTTTTCCATCCTTTAATTTAATATGAGAAGTACAAAGCTTAATTTCTCCTTTTAGCACGCGCTCCATTAATTTTCGTTTATCGGTATAATCCTGGCCTAAATACGTGCGAAAAGGAATTTTATTTAAACTGAAACAAAAAGCTTTTTTATCTTCATTAAAATGTAATCCACTAATCAATTCCATATCAAATGGAAACGCCATATCTCTCTTAAAGTTCTGAAGGGATCTTTCACCACTCCAATATTCCGATTTGGTTTTATTAAAAGTTGAGATCAGACTTTTATTTAAATTAGACAATATATTTGTGGGGATTTCCCCTTTAAAGCGGTTAGATACCACTCGATAGGTAGTATTAATACGGGAGCGTTGCAATATTCCATCCTCATCCTTTTTTTCATCAACGAGTTTATACTTTACCCTCTCAGATAAATAAAAGAATTCTTTGATTATTTCCTGTGTATAAAGATGGGTAACAATAAGATTAGCTGCTCTAAAGCATCTGTTCTGCCACCCATAAAGTTTATCTAGAGCCTCCTTCCGTTCTTCTTTAGTAGGGAGGTCTACCAATAGCTGAATCTTTCTTGTTAGTTTAATAGTTGACTTTTCCATATTAAGCCGTTTCTAATTGCTGTTGGTTCTTCTCCTGCAATAGTTTATACGCTACCATAAATTCTTTGTGGACTTCCTTTTGAGACAGGTTAAGTTCTTTGGCAATGGAAGCAAAAGAATATTTTCTATCACATCGTAATTCCACCACCCTTTCCTGTTCCTCGGTCATTACTCCTTGAATAGCTGAGGCATGTGCATGCGTCTGTTTAATTTCAAGAGTGCTTTTCTGATTGATGATATTTTTAATATCCTGAATAGCCAATTTCACCTCGTTACTGGTTTCGGTAATACCTGTTCCAATTACTTTTGAAATAGCTTTATACTGAAAGCCATATTTTAAGCATAGTTCAATCAAATGTTTTCTTTCCGGACTTAAAAGAGGCAAGACTTTTTTAATTTGGTCAAAGGCCTTTTGTTCCTTTTCTTGATTCTTTAATGTTTCATCATCTTTTATAGGATCATATCCTGCTAAATAGTCTTGATAATTCTGATAACTTTCTAACGAATTAACTCTCCGGAAAAACTTTGTTCTAGGAGTTGTATAATATGAATAACATTCTCTTTTCATCACCATTCGTAAGAAATAGTAAATATGATTTGGGGATTCTATACGGTCCCTATTCATCCATAATTTTAAAAAAGTATCCTGAACCAGTGTTTCGATAACAAATTCATCACTAATCATTTGCTTGCCCAAACAAAAGATAATACGGTGGTACTTGAGGTGGATATTCACCAAAGCAGCGGAATCACCTTTTTTTAACAATTCGAAATTATGCTGTGACATATGAGAACTCATTTAAGTTGGTGATAACTCCCATTAGAAACAAATTAGGTTTATATTAAATAAATGGAGCGAGTTCTTATAATTCAGAAAGAGAAGATTGCTTTTGATTCAAAGCGAATGATTCTAATATTTTTTTTAAGAAGTTTCGCGAAAATATTAATATGAGGTAAATATAATAAATCAAAATCATATATTACCGAATTCGGTAATGATTTTTTTTAAGTGATACTTCAAATTGCAGAAAAAGCGATTATGAAGGATGACAAAACAGATGAAATAAAAGCCCTGATAGCAAAGAGATTAAAAAATATTAAAGGAGATACTCCATATAATAAGATATCAGGAAAATGTCAAACAACCTCGGCAAGAATAAGTGATGTTGCTAACAATAATATTGATTGTCAACTTACAACCTTTATAAATATTGCAATTGGCTTGCGTGTTCATCCAAAGGAATTATTAAGTATTGACTTTGATTTTGAAAAATATTATGCTGAACTAGATGGAAAATAATTCATCTTATGGTTTTTCCTAATCTTTTTACATTATAATTCTCATTAACTGTATTTTTTGGAAAATTTGTATTGAAGGATCTGATAGGCAAAAGATCAAGAAACATGATACGCCGCACACTTTATTTCATTGTTATGCGATTACATATGTTGGAAAATGGCATCGATTTAAGGCAGATTCATGCCTTGTTGGGTAATTACCGACCAGAAACCACAATGATCTATACTCATGTAACGCAACACGATCTTTTAAAGATTAAAAGTCCGTTAGATGTCACCTTAAAGCAGCTGGCCGATTCCGATAAAAACCCAGAAAACCTGCGTTTATCCCGAAATATATTTGATTAAAAGTGTATATTGGTTTTGATATAACACGTTAGTGTGCAATTGGGCTGTGCTTTCTACCTTTCAGTTTGACTCCGAAAGCAGTGGAATATCTGGGGGATCGTTAAAATTGGAACCTGATTGGGAACCCAAGTCGTCCGATGGCATCGTTGAAAGCTCGCTTTCAAAACGTTGACACGTTTGACTACTTGGATAAGTTCCTAAAATCTGAAGACAGTTACAAGTCGGGAAAACCCCCAAATATGACATGCTTATTTTTCGGATGCCCTTCTGAACCTGTGCATATCAGTGAGATATGACCCAAGTCCAGCGGGTCAAACAGGTGATTATTTGGGAAGCCCACCCCAACTACGTTTTATGGAAGGACAGGAGTTAAGAAGGATGTTTCAGCAATAAAACTGCACATAACGACGGTTAAAGCAAATAGTGGATATCTGAGTTAAAAGTGATATTTTAGTATGCTAAGAACCAACTGTACTAAACAGACAATATAGGATACTTACTTCCACTACTTGTCCTTAACCGTGCACGTTGT
>CAZWSP010000116.1:3215-10614 GCA_964636585.1 uncultured Antarcticibacterium sp. | reverse complement strand
TTTCTATTCTAATGTACAAAGTTAAGTGTGTTCATTTTATTCTTTCATAAGGTCTGTGGCTAAAAGTTTTAATTTTTAATCAACCTATTTCAGGTTAGTACATTTTTTTTATGTGCCCTAACGGTCTTGATCAACGCGAGAAGCGGTTTTATAAATGTGATAAAGTAGAGTTGCTATTTTATGTCTCCATGAATAAAATATTACTTTCAACTAAATCCCAGTGTATTCCCTAAAATCGATGTTGTGCAAGGTATCTTGTGGTACGTATAATAATTATCTTTTGAGATAAGTAATCTTATATTCTTTACTAGAATTGGTTGAATATCCACTAAGAATTAGTGTGTCTTTAGAAACAGCTAATTTTTGACAGAATTTTTTTTCAGGTAAGATTAAAATAATATCAGTTAATTTAAGATCTTGAATATTACTATTATCAAATTGACAATTTTGTGAAATTTCAAATTTCTCAAATTCTGGTTCGTTTGGAATTCCTTCTTCTATAAATTTAACCGTTGAATTTTTAAATTCAGCTGTACGAAATGGATATTCATTTTCTTTCCATTTTCCTTGAAGTTGTTCAATAATTTTAGCATTATCTGGGTTAGATACTTCTTCCTTAGTTACCTTTTTTTCTTCTTTAACGATTTCACTATTCTGGGAATTTTGCAAATCATTTGTTTTATTCTCATTCTTACAAGAAAAAATAAAAACTGTAAGAATTAAAAAAAAGGATTTTATTTTCATGTTCATAATTTTTAAATTTTATCAAAACAGCTATTTTTCAATAGATGTAGAATTATATGTAGCCCAACGTTTATGTGTAATCAACTAACTTACTAAAAATGCAACGAAATAGATGGAAATCTGTAAGATTTTCCTAGAACTAGAGATCCACATTTAATTTCACACGGTGTTGTGTGTATCCATTTAAATTACTGGTTCTCTATCTAAATCACTATATGGATAAACGCCTTTTTCTTTTAATATTTTAAATAATTCGTCACTTCCATTCTGTCTTGCATAGTCCATTTCACTTTTGAATATTTGCATACAAAGTAACAAATGATGTTCTCTATCCCCAATTTTAAATTTCTTTCCATCTGGGTTATATAAGTCAAAAACCATAAAAGTGTTTTTTCATTTTTTCCACTAGGAACTTCTATAGTTTCCTTTGGATTTAAAATAGCTTCTGAAGAAAACATTCCAATGGCTGTTAAAAACTCACAGGCTTTTCTTTCTATTATATTGAATGATGTTTGAGTATCTTCACCTATGTTATGATAGTATTTTTTGAACGCAACTAATTCATATGTTCCAAATTTATTTTTCTTTTGGCCATTACCATCTGGAGCTAATAATTCCATTGTCGCAAATCCAGTTTCTTTTATGTGGTTCGGGAAGTAATACATATCGACCGTACCACCAACATTAAAAGGGATTATTGCATGTCCAACAATGTTGTGCATTTTTCCAAAAACATATTCAAGTGCCTGAGATTTCAGTTCATAATCCTTTTTGCATTCTTCTTCTGAAAATTCTTTGAGAATTGGCGAATCTTTTTTCCCAAATAATCTATTTAAAAATCCCATATTTTAATTTCTGTTCGTTTTTCAGTTAACACACAACGATCTTGGTTAAAACTAAAAGCGGATATATAATTAATAAAGTGGGCTAAACTTTTTCTAGCTAAATGACTAAAAGAACATTTATAAAGAATACAAGCTTTTTACTGAATAACAGTTGTGAGCGGGCTTATTGTTGAATTCTTCCAGTAAAGGATTTTTCTTGGCTATAAATTTTTATTCCAAAAATTTTCCACTCCAAAATCCCAGAAGCATTGTAATTCCTTATTTCGTCTTTAGTTTTACTTGATGTATTAGTGGATTTTAATTTCCAATCATATCCATTTACAAGACCAGTTAAATAACTCGTTGCTTTTATGGGAGTTAAAACTTCATTCTCATTCGAATAGATAATCGATAAATTGATATTCATGGTCAAATTATCTTCTAAAATCAGTTTACTCGTATATGTAGAATTTTTCTGATTATGTTTATTATCAATATTTATAGTATTGTCAAATTTACTGGAGTCGTTGGCTGAAACTATTTGGATAACACCTAAAATAAATATTGCTGTCGATAATTTTTTAAATCTACTATCAAATATCTTTTTCCCCTTAAATAAAAATCCTACAATGAGATATAAAAAGAAAAATAGTATAGTAATATTTAGTAGTGACCAGAATAATTCTATCATAGTTTTTTCATTTAAGCTTTCTCACAACGGTCTTGGTTAAGTCAAAAGTGTGGAGTAGGCGCATTCCCGATAGCTATCGGGACTTAGCCTCTTTTTTGATTTTTACATGGCATCTAAAATAATGCCTTTCACTGGATTGCCAACTTATTTGCAATTTAACCGATTATCGCTATTGTTAATAAAATCAACGCTTTTTAGTTGTTAGATAAATTATAGAACCAAAAAAAGGAAAAAATAGTGAAATAATAGTGTAAACCATTTTTTCCATATTATCAATTTCAGATTTTATTATTCTTCTAAGTGATATCCATAATAGTATAATATGGGCTAGAAATAAAAATGGAATTATAAGTGAAAAAAGTTGAAACATCATTAATTTAATAGAAAAACTATTTGATTTAGTTCCGTATTCTACATACATATTTTCATTTTTTGACTTAAGTTCATTTAGAAAATCTTCTATAGTATTTGGTGATAAGTCTTCGATTGAATAGGGCTTGTTTTCATTTGTATATATGAATAATTTATCATTATTCTCAACTACCACCTTATTTATGTCATTTTTCGGAAGCACTTTTTTAATAAATTCTGATTTTGAGACTTTTTCGTAGTCATCTCCACAAGAAAACAATAATGTAGATATTAAAATTGAAAAAATAAATAACTTTGTTTTTTGCATAATTTTGTTTTTAGTGATTGCTACCGGTCTTGATTAACACAAAAAGCTTGTTTATAAATTTTATAAATTCGGCTAAATTATTTCTTGCTTATTGACTAAAATAATACTTTTTACTAGATGTTAGTGTATTTGTGATAATACATGTTATAGCATGTTTTAAAACTGAATTGGGAATGACAACTTTATAAAATGAAAATACACAAAATAGTTGCGTCACTTTGTACGATTTATGTGAGCTTGACTAAAACTGCTAAAATTAATCGCAAGTTTCGAGAATAAAAACACGGACTTAGCGGATTCACCATTTTCCCCCTTTATACTAAAATTACACATTTTCGACAATATTCGCTATTTGCAGTTAACCGATATTAGAGGCCGTAATTTTTCTTTGAATTCTCTGATAACGGCCACTTATAGATTTTGATTATTTTCAATTAAGATCTTCTGTGTATATTAATTCTCTTTTTCAATGCGGATCTTTACAGACTTGCTTATTGGCGTATTGCTTCGCTCCGCAAAATGGTTGTAAGGAACTAAAGGATTGGTTTCTGGAAAATATGCTGCAACGTTTCCAGCTGGGATTTTATAAGACAGCACTTTAAATTTGTATGCGGTCCTTTTCTTGCCATCGTAGGTGCTAGTTAAATTAACAATTTCAAATTGCTTCAATTTTCGATTCGCCATATCCTTAGCATTCATAAATAGTACGCGGCGCTCATTATACACTCCGCGATACCTATCGTCCAGCCCATAAATAGTGGTATTAAACTGGTCATGACTTCTAATCGTCATCAACATTAATTCATCTTCCTGTAGCTGATGATCTGGAAGTTTATTTATAGTGATTTGTGCTTTTCCATTAGGGAGCATACTAAAATCTCTGTGTCGCGAATTGTTAGGAAGGTAATATCCAAAACCTTTAGATTGCTCACTCGTTTTCTCAAATCCTTTAGCTACCAGATCTATTTTCTCACGAATAAGTTCGTAGTCTTCTCCCATTGCTTTCCAGGCTACAGAATGATCTCCCTTAAAGAAGGTATGACCTAGATTCCCTACAATTTCTGGTTCGCTCATGATACTGCTAGATGCAGGTTTTAAAATCCCCTTAGATTGTCTTATTCGTCCCATACTGCTTTCCATAGTTAAGAAACGGGAGTTTCCATTTTTCTCATCTTTTTCTGACCTTCCAAATGTGGGCAAGATGAGTGCTATTTTCCCAGTAACTAAGTGAGAGCGGTTTAACTTGGTACTTATTTGTACCGTCATTTTACAATTGTTAAGTGCTTGTGCAGTATAATCTGTATCTGAAGCTGCCATTAAGAAATTACCTCCCAATGCAATAAAAACACTGGCTTTTCCGGTGTGCATAGCCTCCATAGATTCCACCACATCGATCCCTTTTTTAGTTGGCGGATCAAATCCCAAATGTTCTTTAATGCGTTCATTAAGATCTTCGTCTACAAAATGCATAATTCCCACGCTTCTATCTCCTTGTACATTACTATGCCCACGTACGGGGCAGGTGCCGGCATTTTCCTTACCAATAGCACCTTTTAGGAGCAATAAGTTCACGTATTCTCGTATGGTCTCTACACCATTTTTATGCTGAGTGAGTCCCATTGCCCAACAGACAATAATTTTAGTGTTCTTCGCCAGTATTTCTACAGCTTCGTTTATTTTTTCGTTAGAAACTCCTGTTAAAGCGAGTAACTCATCTTCATCAAAGGACTTTAGATCGTTTATTAATTCTGAATATCCCTGAGTGTATTCCATTAAAAATTCATGGTCAAAAACAGTTTCATCCAGTGCATCTTTTTCTGCAAGTCGTTTAAGGATTAACTTCATCAAAGGAATATCCTGATTGATATTTACCGCTAAATGCAAGTTGGCAATATCTTCTCCGCCACCCAGCAACCCTTTAATGTTCTTAGGATTTTTAAAATTAACCAAACCGGTTTCTTCTAAAGGATTAATTGCAATAATGTAGCCTCCATTTTCTTTGCATTTTTCT
Source organism: uncultured Antarcticibacterium sp. (assembly GCA_964636585.1). Classification (GTDB taxonomy): domain Bacteria; phylum Bacteroidota; class Bacteroidia; order Flavobacteriales; family Flavobacteriaceae; genus Gillisia. Next base: position 5,665 of record CAZWSP010000116.1, on the reverse strand, counting down.
AAGGCAGTTAACATCCTTGGATGGTTGGTTCCCGGATTTTGTCCGGCAATGATAATTACTTCTGCTTCGTAAAAATCTTCCAGCTTGGTGCTTCCTTTTCCAATTCCCAAGGTTTCTCCGAGAGCTACACCACTAGACTCATGGCACATATTGCTGCAATCTGGCATATTGTTGGTTCCATAGGCACGAACAAACATTCCATATAAAAAGGCAGCTTCGTTGCTGGAACGGCCAGAGGTATAAAAGATAGCTTCGTTTGGAGAATCTAAACTTCTTAATTCTTCTGAAATTAAATTGAATGCATCCTGCCAGGATATGGCTTCATAATGAATCTTGCCCTCACGTAGAACTAAAGGTTCTACAAGTCTTCCGAATTTATTCAGCTGAAAATCACTTAATTCTGAAAGTTCTTCAATAGAATATTTCTGAAAGAATGCTGCATCAATATGACTATGAGTGGCTTCATCTGCCAGGGCTTTTGCTCCATTCTCGCAATATTCACCGATTTTAGAAGGTTTTTCTGGATCAGGCCAGGCACAGCTAGGGCAATCAAAACCATCCTGTTGATTAATGGTAAATAGACCTCGCATAGAATCTACAACTCCCATCTCTTTGAAGGTATGTTTTAAGGTTTCTTTAATGGCAAGTTTCCCGGCGGCATGCGTAATAGGATCTTTAAATTCCAGTTCTTGGAATTCTGTAGGTCCTCTGTGATTTACTTTTCTTTCTACGTTATTTTCCATTTAGAGCGCAAGGGATTTAGGGTTAGGATAATTATTGGAATCATCTTCTCCACGATCCTCCAAGCAGGTAAAATCTTTTTCGAGTAAGATATCTATGGTTTTACCATTGGAAGTAGCCACAGAATGGGAAAATCCAACTTTGTCATTGTTGTCCCAATGTTCTATGAGTGCCTCAGAAATTTGTAAAGAGATCTTATTGTTCAAAAAATGGATATCCAATTTCTCAGTCGAAGCAACTTTCACTTCATAAATGAAATCTTTATTCGTGAAATTGGTTCTCTCTTCAATAGATCTCTCTCGGCATAAGTGCTCTACTTCATTTTTCGTTAATCTAAATCTTACAGAATTACCTCGAATTCTTATTTTCATTACGTTAAAGTTTCATTTGAAGCTGACTATCTTCAAAAATCCCTTAAAGTTAAAGCTTCTGTTTTAAATTATGATAAAAAATAAGGCAGGAAATGAAGGTTTTAGAGGCTTTTATTGTTTAGTTATAAATTTTTTAATGCTATGGATCGTTAAATGAAGCAACCAGTTTATATATTGACTTGCTTCTATCTATCTAGATTTAGTACAATTTTAGAATAAGTATTTCAAAATGTGGAAATCGAAGTTTGGCTATTCCGAATTAGCTTATTTTTATATTCTGATATTAAAATAAAAGTGATAGGAAAAGGAGAAATCGAAGTTTTTATACTTGCCGGGGGAGAGAGCAGAAGAATGGGGACAGACAAAGGTCTGGTCGATTTTAAAGGGATGCCCATGATTTTGCATAACCTAAAACTTCTAGATAAGCTACACTTAAAAACTAGTATAATTAGTGGTAACCAGGAATATCTAAAATTTGGAAAACCTGTTTATAAAGATGTTATTCCAAACAAAGGACCTTTAGGCGGATTATATACTGCCTTAGAATATTCCCGAGCTCCTATAGTTTTATTGTTGGCATGTGATATGCCTTCTATTAATAGAGAGGGAATAAAGAGTCTAATATCATTAGCCGAAAGAGGAAAAATAATCGTTGCTACGGATGCTAAGCAAATTTCTCCGCTTTTTGCCTGTTACCCAAGATCATTAAAGGAGAACGTTGAAAAAGCACTTTTGGCTGATGAATTAAAAATGCAAGATTTTGTATCTAAGCAATCTCACAAACTTCTGGACCTCAATGCTCTTGATAATGAAGAGGTCTTACAGAATTTAAATACTGTAGGAGAATTAAAAGCTGCAGAAAATAGCGAAAAAATAAAAGGACAGTAGTAGAAAAATAGTTAGTCTGATAGCTATCCTTAGTTTCCCGAGATTCTGTTAGTTGAGCTTGTCTTAGATCTATATTTTAACCAATATTATAGTATGTTTTATAACTGAATTGTTAATGACAACTTTATAAAATTAAAATATGTTTTATACTCAACTTTATCATCATAATCCAGCGTAGTGTCTACCCAACCTAAACTATCTTCATGTTGAAATTGGTTTAATTCATATCCTAATTTAAAAAAAGAAGTGTATTTTCCAATATTCTTTCCAACACCAAGATCTATATTTGCTAGTAAACCTCCTTTTTCTTTAAAGTCGAACCCTTCGTCTGAATTGCCATATCTAAAATCTGTATATTGATAACCAGCATTTAAGTCTGTTATAAATTTCCAATTCTTAGAGATGTTCTTTTGATATCTAAGACGTAAATAAAAGGGTAATAAAACTTTC
>CAZWSP010000116.1:0-3205 GCA_964636585.1 uncultured Antarcticibacterium sp. | reverse complement strand
TTCGAGTAATATTCAGATCCAATTACAGGATGGCTTTCTGCTTCAACAACATTAATTCCGGATCCGATTCCAGTCAAAAAAGAATCATTAAGTTCATAATTTATGCTCAAATTTATACCATAAACCATATTATTAAATTTGGAGTTTTTTGGTACGTTAACTGAAACATTTTCTCGGTATTGAATAACATCTCTAGTTTCTTTTCCAATAGAAAATTTTGTTACAGCATCACCTTCAAATGAGATTTTCTCAAATAGTTGAGCATTTCCAGAAAAGGAGACTATAAAGGTTAGAACAAAAAATGAGATTGGTTTTAACATTGGGAATTTAAGATATTTCATAAATAATATTTTGCTTTGATACTTCAATTTTGCTAAAAAAACGGCTTTAGCGGTCTTTTGTATGATCAGTCGCGGGTTTGAGAACCTAATTTAGCAAATACAAACCAAAATGAAAATCCACAGATATTTTTTTGAGTACGCGGGAACTAGCAATTAATTTTATATGTGTTCTACGCAGTTTTTATTTCATTTGCTAGTAAGTTGGTATATGTTTCCAAACTTCCGCTTCAATGTCTTTTATTTCATTCCATTTAGGAATTTCCTTTTTCACGATAGAGTCTAATCGATCACTTTTATAAAATTCCATACAATGATTGAAAATCCGTTTTCCTTCTAAATGTTCAGGAACTCTCTCTATTGATGCAATTGAATCCTGCTTAATTTTAGCAACTTCTTTTCGTATTATTTGTTTCAGAGTTGGGTCAAAAATCGCGATTCCAATTCCGTCATAATACGATTGGTCATTTTTTAAAATATAGCTTTTGATTTCTTCATTTTCGTAACCCTCTAATAAACATAAACATAGTGCTCTTTCTTTAAATTCAGATTCCCAATTATCAAATCCCCAAGATTTTCGCTGTTCTATTAATTCAGAAGTTGTTTGATTACAAGCTGAAATAATTAAAATAAAAATTAAAGATATGTATATTCTCATTTTTGATGTATAATTAAGCTTGCTAACGGTCTGGATTAAGGTAAGGAGCTGGTTTATATACTTGATAATGCCGGCTCAACTATTTCTTGCTTTAGAACTAAAATAACACTTTTTACTAAACGCAAGCTATTTGCAGGTTAACCGATGTTAGTAAATGTTAATTTTGCATTTCCTTAGTTTTTTTCCAAACATTGTTTTTTCCGTATTCTCCCAAACTGTAGTAATAATTACCTTCTGAGTTTATTATTATATAATATCCATATGTTGTCTCATGTGGGAAAAATGTTCGTTTTATAAAATCATCCTCGTCCTTTTTCCAATTTACAATGTTGCTATAGAAATATTTCAACTTTTCTTTATCCAATGAAGAAATCCAAAAATGAGAAATATCAGCTATTTTGTTAAGCTTTTTTAAATAGTCCCGGTCAAAAATATTCCAAGTGCTTCTAGACTTTTTATTTTGTTCATCCATCGGAATTCCAGTAAGATAATTTATAACTATCAAATCCTTAGAATTTATTTTAGTAGTTTGAAAAGTATTGAGATAATTTTTTAATGATAGAAATATAGAATCGTTTAATACTCCATATTTTTCTCTATAGAATAATGCTCCAAATTTTAGAGAGTCACTTTCAAAATAGAGTGGGAAATAGTCATAATTTTCTCTTTTCTCATAAAATTCCTTTCTCGTTATTTGAGAACCTACTTCATTATAAAAACTATAAACTTTATCTTGACTGAGAGTATTTGTTGAATAAAAGATCAAAAAAACCCAAATTAAAATTCTCATTGTTTTCTCTTTAATGTTTGCTACCGGTATTGGTTAAGGCAAGTAGCGTTGAGTAGGCACGAAATCTTGTCGGCTTAGTTGATCTTTACTTGGAGTCTAAAATAAAACTTTTCACACGATCGTTCGCTAGATTCACTTAACCGATGTTGTCCACAACACTTATTTGTATAATTTTTAAAACATAAATCCAGTACCCAATTGAAATCCGTTATTTTTAAATGTGTTACTATAAGCATCAAGGGCATTAGTCAAACCGTAAAAATAACGAGTGGTGACAAAAAATCCATTGCTAATTGCATAGGATACTCCCAAAGCTCCTCCGAATTCAAAAATGCTTCCGTATTCGGTCTTTCCACCCGCAATTTCTTCTTTTATTAAAAAATTAAATGAAGGACCTGCTTCTATAGATAAAGATTCTGTTAGATATATTTTGGCTAAAACGGGAACCTGTAAATAATCCAAGTTATAATCTATATTGAGATTTCCCTCAAAAGTGATTACATCTGCCTCTGTTCCTTGTGTTGAATATAAGACTTCAGGTTGAATGGAAATTTTATTAGACAGAGGGACTTCAGCCAATAGACCAAAATGAAATCCAGTCCTAGAGCTTGTTTTAGCAAAATTATCAGAACGTAGATTAGTAAGATTAATACCACCTTTTGCCCCAAAATGTACAAATTCCTGAGCTTTAATGGTGGATAGAGTAAAGATGAAAAAGGATAATATTAAAATCAGTCTTCTCATTTTGGTTGTTGTTTAAATGTATTAATTTTCATATATGTGAATTTGTTGTATTGTGGGCAATGGTGTTGGTTAACGGAATTAGCGTTTAGTAGGGAAGTGTTCTTCAAGGCTTTGTTATTAGTTAATTGGTCTCTAAAATTACACTTTTCATTGGACTGCCCGCTATTTACCATAACCGATGTTGGCAAAAGTTTTAATTTCTCAATTAACGTTTTTGAGTAACAATATTCACCTCGTTGTGAAAGATAAGTTCCATCACTGTTTATAATTAAATATCCTCCACAAGGATAATGTATTGGATAGAAATTTTTTTCAATCAAGTTTTTATTGTCAGGTATCCACTTAATTTTTGTTCCAAATTCTTTCAAACCTATCAAAGATTTATAGACAGAAAACTGTTTTAAATTCTCCATTTTTTCAAATTTTTGATAAAATCTTTGATACTCGTTTTTAAAATTATTTTTATATCCTTTTGTGCTACATGGGCCGTTGCCAGGATAGTAATTTATAAATAAGGCGTCATTCGAATCAATAATCTGATCACTGTTTTTAGAGAGATTATTTTTAATTGAATCAAGAAGTTTTAGGGGTATTTTTCCCTTTTTTATTCGTTGCACTTTAATATTTACAAATGTAGTATAAGTTTTAAATCTCAAGTTATAATCTAATTCATTT
>CAZWSP010000115.1:0-10932 GCA_964636585.1 uncultured Antarcticibacterium sp. | reverse complement strand
GGAGCAATTTGAAGAATTGCATGAGGAATTTATCAACTTTTTAGCATCACAAACTATAACGGCACAGGAATGGGAAGAAATTAAACGTGATAAACCAGAAGTTGCTGAAGATGAACTAGATGTATTTAGTGATCTTATTTGGGAAGGAGTGTTAGAAAAAGTAACTTATCTAGAGCATTTCTCTAAGCACCAAATGTATCTTTTTAATATCACGATGGCAGAGATAAAATTGGTGGCTGTAAAAGTAGATAATGAAGCTATAGATATTACAACCCGCCAGGGATACCAATGGTTGCAAAGTAACTTATTAGATGATACAGTAAATATGTTCACTTCTACTAAAGCTATAAGCGACGATAGAAATAAAGATATTTTTGCCTTGATCAAACAAGGTGCTGTAATTACTAAGGGAGAATTATTCGAATACTTTAATGATATGGTTAACAATAGTTAGACTAGAAGACCTTGATTATTTGTTCCTTTTAATTTAATGCTGAAACGTTGCAAAGAGCTGTAGTTCTTAGAGATTTATAAGTTGTATTCTAGCTCCAACTTACCTTTTGTGACCTTATATGGATCAAAAGTTATATATATAGTTGAATCTCAATAATAATCTTCTGTAATAGTCTCGTCAAAATCTCCAATAAAATAGAAATCTTTGTTATCTCCGCTATTAGCGCTATTCGATGAGGATATGCTCACTTTAATGGTGTCGTTAGAATTACCTTTAACCTCAAGTTTGTAATTGAAGTAATCTGTTTCTTCTGGATCAGGAATTAAACTGTCGGTAAATTTTTTACTGAAATCATTAATAAAAGCTTTTTTCATAGTAGTTGACTTTTCACATCAAGCCAACATCAAGATGATCGCGAACATTCCGATAAAATTTTTTATAAAATAATAGATTTGATTTTTTGATTCTCTTATTGAAAATCAATTCTAATTATTCGTACCTCAAAGATTCTATAGGATCTTGTTTAGCAGCTTTATTTGCAGGATAACTTCCAGCTAAAATGGCTACTAAAATTGTGATTCCCGTTGCCCAAAGCATCGCTTTCCATGGAGTAACAAAATCGAAATCTGCTACAGAAGAAACAGCATATCCTATCAAGATTCCCAGGATTATTCCAAGTATTCCGCCTAACTGACCGATGATCAAGGTTTCCATAAAGAACTGAGTTGCAATAGTGCTCTTCTTAGCTCCAAGCGCTTTTCTAATTCCTATCTCACGAGTTCTTTCGGCAACAGATACCAACATGATATTCATTAGAGCTATAGAGGAACCAAAAATGGTAATTATAGAGATTATCCAGGCTGCGATATTTAGATAGCTGGTGATAGAAAGAATTCTGTTTATAAGATCGTCACTTTTCTCTATTCCAAAGTTATTATCTTCTACAGGATTTAAACCTCTAATATTTCTGAAGGTAATTATAGCTTCACTTTGTGCAGCTTCCATTAATTCTTTATCACCAACTTTTACACTGATATTATAGTTGATATTGGGCTGTGTAAAAACAGAACGAGCTGTTTCAATAGGAATAAGCACTCTTAGATCTTGATTGTTTCCGAAGGTGGAACCTTTAGATTCTAAGATCCCGATCACCTGAAACTTAACTCCACGAATACTTATAGTTTTATTTATTGGATTGGTGTTTTTGAAAAGGCCTTCGGCAAAATCAGCTCCCAGCACGGCAACTTTATTGTTATTCTGAATATCGAAATAGTTGAATTCTCTTCCATTTTCTAATTCCAAACCAGAATTTGCTAAATAATTTTCATTCACTCCTAAAACCGAAACTTCAGGATCTGTTTTTTCGCTTTCAAACTTAACTTCAGCAGAAGAAGTTCCATTAAAAGAAATAGAAGTTTGCGTTTTTGGAAAGATAAAGTTTTCTTTAAATGTGCGTACTTCTCTATAGGTTAGAATAGGATTTACTTTTTCTATCTCATCTCCACCTTGTCTTTGCGTAGTAAATTCGTAGCGTTGCAGGTTAAAGGTATTTGCTCCCATAGAAGCAAAATCGCTACTAATAGTATTTTCTAATGCACTTACGGCGCTAAGAATCCCTACCAAGGCAGTAATACCAATTGCTATAATTAATACGGTGAGAATGGTTCTAAGAAGCTGACTTTTAATAGATTCAAAAGCAATTCTTACATTTTCTTTAAAGAGTTGAAACATAATTTGAGCTATCTAACGCAAATATTAGACTGAGAAGATAGCGTTATGTTACTTAAATTTTTAAAATTGTTTTGGTTCGAGTAAAAATTAAGATATTTGCAACTCAAAGAAATTTAGGAAAACAGTGATGAATAATGGCAAATCTGGATTTTTCAGATTACATTATTCAACTAACTATATAGCATTGCAAAATTAAATTATGGCACAAAAACCATCTATCCCAAAAGGCACCAGAGATTTTTCACCTATAGAAGTGGCTAAGCGCAACTTTATTATGAATACTATAAAGTCTCAGTTCGAAAAATTTGGTTTTCAACCTATAGAAACTCCGAGTTTTGAGAATTCTGATACCTTGATGGGGAAATATGGAGAAGAAGGGGATCGGTTAATTTTTAAAATTTTAAACTCTGGCGATTATTTAAATAAGGCAGATCAAGAAGCCTACAAAAATGCAGATAGTTTAAAGCTTACTGCATCTATTAGTGAGAAAGCTTTAAGATATGATCTTACGGTTCCTTTTGCAAGATACGTGGTGCAGCATCAAAGCGAAGTAGAGTTTCCATTTAAAAGATATCAAATTCAGCCGGTTTGGAGAGCAGATAGACCACAAAAAGGAAGATTTAGAGAATTCTTCCAGTGTGATGCAGATGTTGTTGGAAGTGATAGTCTTTGGCAGGAAGTTGAATTTGTTCAGCTTTATGATGAAGTTTTTACAGCTTTAAATCTGAATGGAGTTACTATTAAGATCAACAACAGAAAAGTATTATCAGGTTTTGCTGAAGTTATCGGCGAACAAGACAAGTTGATAGATTTTACCGTTGCTTTAGATAAGTTAGACAAAATCGGGGAAGATGGAGTGAAAAAAGAGATGTTAGAAAAAGGGATTTCTATGGAAGCTTTGGAACGCATCCAACCAATTTTTGGTTTGAAAGGGAGCTTCGGCGAAAAAATGAATGTTCTAAAAGAAATTCTTTCTGGTTCCGAAGTTGGACTAAAAGGAATAGAAGAATTGCAATTCATACAAAATGTATTGGAAGAACTGCCCTTAAAATCGGCAGTTTTGGATTTAGATGTAACCTTAGCGCGTGGCTTAAATTATTACACAGGTGCTATTTTTGAAGTTGCACCACCAGAAAGTGTAAAAATGGGATCTATTGGTGGTGGTGGCCGTTATGATGATCTTACAGGAATTTTCGGACTTAAAGATATGAGTGGAGTAGGAATCTCCTTTGGCTTAGACCGAATTTATCTGGTGCTGGAGGAATTAGATCTTTTTCCAACAACCGTTTCAGCAAATACAAAGGTGTTATTTATAAACTTCGGGGATAAAGAAGCGCTTTACGGTTTAAAAGCCGTTCAGAAATTACGTGAGGCAGGAATAGCTGCAGAGATCTATCCAGATGCTGCCAAAATGAAAAAGCAGATGAACTATGCTAACCGTAGAGAAATACCATTTGTGGTATTAGCAGGAGACGAGGAGATGAAGAATTCCGTATACGGATTAAAAGATATGATTAGTGGAGATCAGGATAAAATAGATCTTCAAGCAATGATCAAAAAGTTGAAATAAAGTTCCAATATTAATAAAACACAAAACCTCCTGAACAATCTAATTCAGGAGGTTTTGTATTTCGCGGCAAAAAGGGTTACATGCCTTGTTGTTCCATAATTTCTTTTTGCATTTCCATAATTCCTTCGGTTCCTCCGTTAAAAATGAAAAACAGGATCACTGTAATTAAAAATATAGCACTTAGTACTAACCCTATAATGGCAAGAATTCTCCCGATCTTAACATTTTGATATCCATAATACATTTCTGGATTGGCATTGTAAATAGCAATTGCTTTGTTGGATATAAAAATGGTAATGATCCCAAAAATAACTCCTAATATTCCGTAGCAGCAACAGCCAACTATAGATAAGATTCCGAAAACTAAAATAAGAGTGGCATTGGGTACTTCTTGTTTGTTTAATTCCATAAGATGAAAAAGTTTTAAAGATTGGTTTTAGATAAATAGATGATACATTTTTAAAAGATAACTAATAAGCATAACAGATGCGGTAAATATTATGAGTCCAATTTTAATATAAAAGTCATATTGAAACTTGTAGAATAAATTAAAGATCACAAATACGAGCAGAATTAGAATAGGGTAAATAGCGGGAAACATGAACCATGCGCCCAGAAGATCGCCTTTACTTAAAAGCAATGCAGCGCGTTGGCCTCCACAGCCGTAACAGTCAATTCCAAAAAGTTGCTTATTCAAGCAAGGAAGTAATAAGTCTTCCATGTATTTCTAAATTTAATTTGAAATTATTACTTTTTTAGAAATTACTAGACCATTTGGATTGGTAATTTTAAGAATGTATAGTCCTTTGCTTAATTTTCTTGTCGGGAACTCATGAAGTTGATCGTTAGTGATCCCTTTCTTCTCAGTAATTTTCTTACCAATCCCATCATATAAGGTAATAGTCATAGGTGTGCTTTTCGCAGGAATTCTGACCTCTAATATGGCATCGGGATTATTTTGAAAAACTGAATAGTTGTTTATGTCTTTAACGATTGCCCAATTCACATACAGCGCTTCTTTATTTGTATAACTCAAGCTGAATCTATCCAAATATTCTCCGGCCTCTAATTCTAGCTTAGGTGCGCTTTGCTTTAAATCGTAATAGTTCCCTGAAACTTTATCAAAAAGAAAGACATCTGAGTTTATATCTTTAATTTCTGCAATTTCAAATCTAATTTCTGAAGCTTCGGTAAGAAAAACATAAAGAGGAATTTTTTCAAGGTCATTAAATGGGCGAACATTGATCAGGTAATTTTCATCATTCAAATTCCAACCGGCATCTGCACTTAAATATTCTGGATTTAATGCATCCTTCGCATGATCTGCGTCTTTAGTAGATTCATCCTGAAGGACTAATAAGATCTGACGTATATATTTATTTTTGAGTTCAATATTTAGCCTTAAGTAAGGAGATTCTTCTGAAGCCGTTTTCGATTTCTTCTTGGTTTTAGATTTGAATTGCGATAAAACTAGATCTTCTTTTACATAACTTCGGAATTCGTTTTTAAAGTGGATATTTCCATCTTTACTCCCAATAACAATAAAGCCTTGGCCAATGGGTGAATATCTGCGGGCATAATAATTCCCGGTAACTCCAGATGTAGAAATGGAATTTCCATACCCATCAAATTTATTGAAGATAGCTGGCACATAACCATTTATCCCAGCTCCGGGGGAATAGGCGCCGTAACCTCCTTCATATTCATTCAAGTAATGGGAACCAGTGCTTTTAGAATCCCAGAAATAGGCGATCCCGGTGGTACTAGTATTCTCTAAAAGGAATTTATTTAGATCGAGTGCAGAGGGATAGGGGTTGCCCACGAGTTTGCTTTCCCCTTCTTTAATGCTGAGAGAATAATTCCCAGAATTTGGTATTCCTCTAAAATCGTATCGTTGATTACCTCCAGGATTGTTAGCTATACCATAAATAATCACATTTTGATTTGTTCCGGCAACTCCCTTCATTGTAAAGCCTTCTCCTGGACTTACTTTAAATTTATCGCCTACATACTCCCAATCTGTATAATCTGTCCCAGATAGTTTATAGATCCACTTGTTGGATATTATAAGCGGTATGGAAGTCCCGTTAAGTTCTGAGGTTATAATTGCGGGATTACTTTTGGTTCTATCTTGTGGATCAAAAAAAATGGTGCCGAAAGTGGCATTTAGATTTGGATCTATAACTGGAGCGCTCCAATAATTATAAGTGTAACTAGTTGCAACTCCTTCCTGAAAAACAGAAATTTTGCCATCTCCAGCATTTTTTGAATTGGCATTGCCTTGCAGCAGCTGACTCTGATTGCGTAGGAAAATATTAGGTGCTGCATCCGTTTTATTGTTGGCAAGTAACGTGATCTCTTTTTCCACGAAAAGCATCCTGTCTTCCAGATATAAGTACGAATTGTGATTTTCACTTGGTTTAATAACCAATTGAGAAAATGTGAGATGCGGCAATAATAAAATTGCTATACTGTATATTTGCTTCATAAAGCATTCAATTTCCTTAAAAATAGCACTTTAATTTTAAGAAAACTGACGTTTTTAATTTTTTAAGTGCTAAAAATCAGTTGTTTATGAATAAAAAATACGGCCAGATCATCAATACTGTTTTAATTGTTGTTGGCGGCGGATTGCTCATCTATTCCATAACCGGAGAAGAGAGAAATAAATATTTACAGATCGCAGGATTGGTGGTAATTATGTTCGGATTGTACAGAGCCACTAATTTTTGGGTGGAGAATAAAGATGACGAAGAAGATTCTACAGATCAAGAAAAAAATTAACTATGAAGTTTGAAGTGAATGATAAAGTGGAGGTTTTAGATGATGCACTTCAGGGAAGAGTGATCAAGATAGATGGTAATTCTATTTACATTGAAACCTCTGAAGGTTTTTTGCTGAATTTTGAACCTTCAGAATTGGTAAAGATCGAAGAAGATCAAAGTAGAATGATCGCTTCTCAAAACATCTCTTTTTCAGAAATAATTAAAGAGAAACAACCTATTAAGAGATCAAAGTCTATTAAAGTAAAACCCAAGGAGCGCAGTGCGCCTCCTATGGAAGTTGATCTACACATAGAAAAGCTTGTAAATTCTTTTAGAGGAATGAGTAATTACGATATTTTAAATCTGCAATTGGAAACCGCCAAAAGACAAATAGAATTTGCGGTGCGTAAACGCTTACCCAAAATTGTATTTATTCATGGAGTAGGTGAAGGCGTATTAAAAGCAGAACTTGATTATTTGCTTAGCAGATATGACAATCTAAAATTCTACGATGCCAATTTTCAGAAATATGGTGTAGGAGCTACCGAAGTTTATATTTTTCAGAATGTTTAGTTGTCTGTAGTTGTATTTGTAGTAGGTTCAATAATAAGTTCTACAGGATCTGATAGATATTCACCAAAGTCATAATTGCTAAAAGAGATCTCTTCACCACTTCCATCCTGATTTTGTAGTTTTAAATTCGAAATGCTAATAACAGATCTATATCTTGTATTTATCTTATTTACAAGGACCGCGGTTACATTATCTAAACCATTGGTTTTATTCTTATCTAAATAAAATGCAATTCCGTTTGAGAAATTAGGGGCAAGGTTAGGGAACTGATCAGCTTCAGTTACTTCATCTCTTGTGTCAGTTTCGTCATCATCATCATCTTTGTCTAAATAGTTTGGTATTCCATCTTCATCAGTGTCTCGAAATCCATCTGTATTTGTGGGATCTCCACTTCCGGTGGCAACTTCTTCTCTAGTCGGCACATTATCTCCATCATCATCAATATCTCTAAAATCTGGAATTCCATCGCCGTCGGTATCGCCATTAAATTCTTTATTGTTAGGAACATTATCTCCATCGGTATCTGTTTCATTTGCAGTTACTGGTTCGGAAGTTATGGTTACCATACCGCCTACACTTACAAATTCTTCAATTACTTTAGGGGAACTCGCAGGAATATCCGAACAAAAATATGTAGAAGGAACTTCCCCGTCAAAAGTTCTAAAATTTAATTTATTGGTACCGCCTAGTTCAAAACTAATTGTGGATGTTGAATTTTGAAGGAGGACTTTAGAAACTTCAGAAAAATTAGAATTATTAGCAACCAAGGATATAGCTTCATTTACATCTTGATTATTGATCTTATACATCACCTTTGTTTTGCCAATCCCTTCGCATAAGCTGATAGTTCTGCTTTCAAATTCAAAATTATTTACAATGATATCTCCATCATTACAAGAGGTGAAAAAGCTAAGAAGTAGAATAAGATATAAGCCGTTGCGCATAAAGTGTGTTTTCAACAAAAATAAAGCATTAGTATTTTATAGCCGAGCATCCGTTATATAATTTTATTTCTTTTATTTTTGCAAGCCATGAGAAAAGTATATTTAGATAGCGCAGCAACCACGCAAATGCGTGACGAGGTTATAGATAAAATGACAAGTGTAATGAGAGATTTCTACGGAAACCCTTCTTCTACACATAGTTATGGTAGATCATCTAAATCTTTAATTGAAAATGCTAGGAAGACCATTGCAAATCAGTTAAATGTTTCTGCTGCTGAAATAATCTTTACTTCGGGTGGTACTGAAGCAGATAACTTAGCGTTAAATTCTGCCGTTCGAGATCTTGGAGTGAAAAGAATTATCACCTCTAGAATAGAACATCATGCGGTTCTCTACACCGTTAATCAGTTGCGAGACTGTTACGATGTGCATGTTTCTTATGTAAATCTGGACGAAAACGGACAGGTTGATCTGCAACATTTGGAGCAGTTATTAGCTGAAGGAGATTTGAAGACCTTGGTTAGTTTGATGCATGTGAATAATGAGATCGGGAATTTGCTGGATATTAATAAAGTTGGGGATTTGTGTAAAGCAAATAAGACGCTTTTTCATTGTGATGCCGTTCAATCTATCGGGCATTATGAAATAGATCTTCAAGCAACTTCAGTAGATTTTACTGCGGTAAGTGCACATAAATTTCATGGCCCTAAAGGAGTTGGTTTTGCTTTTATAAGAAAGAACAGTGGCTTAAAGCCTTTAATCTTTGGAGGTGAGCAGGAGCGAGGTCATCGCGCAGGAACTGAAAGTGTTCATAATATAGTTGGTTTAGAAGAAGCTTTTAAACTGGCATATGCTAATCTTGATGAAGAAAGGGCATACATCAGCGGACTTAAAACTTATTTTATTGAAAAGTTGGAAGAGAAGATCCCGGGTGTGAAATTTAATGGGAATTGCAGAGATACTGAAAAAAGCACCTATACTTTGGTAAATATCTGTTTACCAATTACTGCTGAAAAAGCCTTAATGCTGTTATTTCAATTAGATTTAAAAGGAATTGCGTGCTCTAAAGGTTCTGCTTGCCAGAGCGGAAGCGATAAAGGATCACACGTTTTAACTGCATTCTTATCTGAAGAAGATATGAAAAAGCCTTCTTTGAGGTTCTCTTTTTCAAGATTTAACACCAAAGAAGACTTAGATTATGTGATCTCTGCACTAACAGAATTTATTGAATCTTAATTCAAATTATTTTCTAAAGAAAGTAGCTTCATAGGTCTTTGCGTTTCCTACGTTATCTGTAACGATAAGCTTCAGTTTATTTTCTGTTTCTGTAAGCACATTATCATTAAAGGAATGAGTTAATGTATTGTTCTTATACTCAAATTCCATTAAAATAAATTTTCCATTCACCGTGGCTCTGTAACTTTTTATACCCGAAAGGTCATCAGAAATTCTAATTTTTAATTCCTCATTACTGGAGATCCATTGTCCATCTTTAAAGTTAACAGGAGCAATCGAAGGTGGTTTTATATCTGCAACCAAGGTATAATCGCCAAAGGTTCTAATTCCAGCCGTAAATCTATCTCCCTTCTTTGTAGTGGAGTTGTAGCTAGGTCTTCCGCGATAACCCAATCTAGCTATGAACATTTTTTCTCTATCCTCTGCACTGTATTCACTTACATCATAACCTAAGGTAATGTTGGTGTGGATAGGCGTGTTATCCTTATGGAAATAAATAGTATCTCCTTTAAAAGAAACGTCTAAATACGTGTCTTCATACAGACTTCCTTTTGGAATATAAACATCTATTCCATTTTCTTCGATTGTAAAAGCTTCAGTTGCCTTCACAAAGTAATCGGTTTCCAAGGTTTTTTTAGTCGGTTTTAAGTCTATCTGTTTGCCTTTAATGGGCACTCTTATAATTCGTTCATTTCCCGCATAATCCTTCACATTAACCGTATACATGTAAGATAGGCTGTCCTGAATGTTAAGCACACCATTATCTACAGTGTTCTTGTAAACGCTTAACGGATTTCTCGGTAATACATATAATCTTGTGATCCTTGTATTGTTATTGCTGTAATATTCATAATCTATAAGCTGATTCAAATTCCTGGTTTCATCAAAAGAAAATTTATCAAAATTTAGCTGAAGAACCGGATCACCATTAAGATTTGCATCAATTTGATAGATTCCGTTATTGTTCGCTGCGCCGTCTAATTTGTCAACTGTATTCACTCCGAAAGCTATTTGGCCACAGGCATTCAATTCTTCAGCTTTGAAAGATCCATCTTTTAAAGGAATTAATTTTACTCGCTGCCTTTGCCCAGATCCATTTACATGCGCTTCCTCATCTAAAGGATAAACCCATAAACTGTTGATTGTTGGAGCTTGAGTATCTTTTACATTTATGCCAAATAAATTTGGATTCATAGGGCGCTGTAATCCGTCTCTTATTTCGAAGTGCAAGTGCGGGCCACCACTACCACCGGTATTTCCGCTATAAGCTACCAGATCGCCAACATTTACTTTTAACTCTCCTTCCTTCGGAAAAACTTCAACCTCATAAGATTCGTTTGCATACTGAAGCTTTTTAATATAAGCTTCGATCTCGGGAGAGAATTTCTTTAAGTGTCCGTAAACAGTAGTATATCCATTTGGATGCTGAATATAAAGTGCTTTTCCGTAGCCGTAATGCTGAATATTGATTCGGGACACATATCCTTCACCTGCCGCAAGAACAGACAAGCCCTCGCGTTGTTGGGTTTTAATATCCATTCCGCTATGGAAATGGTTAGAGCGTAATTCTCCAAAAGTTCCTGCCAGCACGATATCTACATCCAGCGGATTTTTAAAAAAATCTATTGGGACGGTAGATTGTGCATAAATAATGCTTGT
>CAZWSP010000114.1:0-10969 GCA_964636585.1 uncultured Antarcticibacterium sp. | reverse complement strand
CCGAGTGGCTAGGCAGAGCTCTGCAAAAGCTCGTACAGCGGTTCGAATCCGCTCGATGCCTCCAAAAGCTTCCTTAACAGGGAGCTTTTTTTATTTGTAATGGTTTGGTATGTTATAAATGCAGAGAAACTAAGTTTAGATCTTAGTGTCTGTAGTAGATTTAAGTTCGTAAACTACATTTCCGGGTTCTA
Organism: uncultured Antarcticibacterium sp.; assembly: GCA_964636585.1. Taxonomy (GTDB): domain Bacteria; phylum Bacteroidota; class Bacteroidia; order Flavobacteriales; family Flavobacteriaceae; genus Gillisia. The sequence continues at coordinate 10,778 of CAZWSP010000114.1, read as the reverse complement.
AAATTTCAATTTGATCTTGAAGTCGTTCTATTTTTTTCGGAAAAATTCCTCTAGTGATCAATATACCACCAAATACGACCATTAATAAACTTATTCCTCGCTTCATCTTAAAAATGCGAGTTGGAGTAAGTCTTCTATTTAATTTTTTAGCTAGTAGAATCTTAAAGATATCAAGGAAAAGGTAGGTTCCTAGAACTGTAGAGAAAAAAACGGTAATTCTATTTGGTTCCATTTCTAAAGTTGGACCAAAAACAATTATTAATCCCAACCAAAAACCCAACACCCCGATGTTTATAAAATTTAGCAAAAAACCTTTAGCTGCGAGACCAAAATAATCGCTTCGGCTTAATTTTCTTACCTCTGGAGTATCATCTTCTATGCTTAAAGATTTCTTGGTTTGTATAAAAGACATAATTCCATAAGTAGCCAAAATCATCCCACCAAAAATGAACAATCCCGGTTCATCTTTTAAACTATTAAGGATCTTCGAAGTACTTAAATATGCTATAAAAAGAAAAACAATATCTGCTAAAATAACGCCAAGATCGAAAGATATTGCAGCTCTAAAGCCTTTTAATGCGGCTGTTTCCAGTAGTAAAAAGAATACTGGACCTAAAAGGAATGCCAAAAAGATTCCCATTGGAATTGCAGCCAACATATCTTGAATCATAGAAAAAATTGATTTTCACAAAGATAACTTTTTAGTTTATCTTTTTAATTGTTCCTCCGAAAGTGGACTTTTCATCTATTTTAGCAGGTTTCCCATAAATGTAAATAGTTCCACCAGCACGCGTTTTTGCGTTTACATAAGATTTTGAAAAGATGCTTGCAGTTCCTCCACCAACAATTCTTATCTCCACCTCGTCGCCAATTAAATTTTCACCTTTAAAATCTCCTGCAGCTTTAACATCTATATCTTGTTTGGTAGCATTCCCAATAAGCATAAGATTCCCACCGGTTACTACGCTAGCATACAGATTTTCTACATCTATATTGGCTTTTACATCTGCACCTTCCTGCACTCTCACTTGAAGCATAGGTTGTTTTATCTTACCGCACAGATCAATTTTAGAGTTTTGCTTGGCTTCAATTTTAACCAATTGCTTATAGTAAATGTTCACAATGGTATTATCCTCATTCCAAAGGTGATCTATATTAATGCTCACCTTTAAAATTCCGTCTTCTACTTTAAGATCAACTTTATCTTTACTGCTACCAGTGATTACAGCCTTATTTTCGTCTGCTTGAGAAAAGTTAACTTTTAATCCTTTGGTAACCTCCGCTTCTGTAAAATTGTTTAATTCTACAGTTATTTCCTGTGCATATATTGCCGAAGTACAACATAAAAACACCAATAAGTAAATACTTTTCATACCTAATTTTTTAAATAATTATTAAAGAATAGCATTAATTGCGCCATCCTTGAACAATTAATCTACTCGCTCCTTTTTTCCTACTAAGTTGAAATCTAGATGTCTCTTCACTAGATCTGCATTCTTAACAGAAATATAAACTTCGTCGCCTAATTGGTACATATTCTTACTTTTTCTTCCAACAATTGCATATTGTTCTTCATCAAAATCGTAATGATCGTCTCGAATGTCCCGTAAACGAACCATTCCTTCACATTTGTTAGAAATAATTTCTACATAGATTCCCCATTCTGTAACCCCAGAAATTACTCCTAAGAATTCTTCATCCTGATGATCTAGCATAAATTTAACCTGCATAAATTTGATGGAATCTCTTTCTGCATTGGTAGCTAAACTTTCCATTTCACTGCTGTGATGACATTTTTCTTCATATTCCTCTTCTTTAGCTGAAGGTTTTCCATCTAGATAACTTTGCAACAATCTATGCGTCATTACATCTGGATATCTTCTAATTGGAGAAGTGAAATGTGAGTAATAATCGAAGGCTAAACCATAATGACCAATATTTTTGGTACTATAGTATGCCTTACTCATTGTTCTAATAGTTAGGGTATCTACTAAATTTTGCTCTTTAGTTCCTTGTACATCGCTTAAAAGGGTATTTAAAGAAGTGGAGATAGAAGATTTATCTTTTAGATTGATCTTATACCCGAACTTTGAAATAACAGTTTGTAACGTATTTAATTTAGATTCGTCTGGTTCATCATGACATCTGTAAACAAAGGTCTTTTTTGGTGTTTGTTTTCCAATAAAACTCGCCACTCGTCTATTAGCTAAAAGCATAAATTCTTCAATCAATTTATTGGCTTCTTCAGAAGTTTTAAAGAAAACTCCAACCGGTTCATTTTCTTCATTTAAATTGAATTTTACTTCAACTTTATCAAAAGAAATAGCTCCCTCTTTCATACGTCTAGCTCGCATTTGCTTGGCAAGATCGTTAAGAGTGATCACGGCATCTACAACTTCCTCCCCAACGATATATTCATTTTCTCTAATTGAAATTTCATTTGGAATAGTTCCTTGTTCCGTTTCAATAATATGCTGAGCTTCTTCATATGCAAAACGCTCATCAGAATTCGTTACTGTTCTTCCAAACCATTCTTTGCTAACTTGACCTTTTTTATCTATTTCGAAAATAGCAGAAAAGGTGTATTTTTCTTCATTTGGTCTTAGAGAACATGCATTATTAGAAAGAACTTCCGGAAGCATTGGTACTACTCTATCTACCAAATATACCGAGGTTGCTCTTTCATAAGCTTCATCATCCAATAAAGTTCCTGGTTTTAAATAATGCGAAACATCTGCAATATGGATTCCAATTTCATAGTTTCCATTTTCGAGTTTCTTAAAGCTCAAGGCATCATCAAAATCCTTAGCATCCTTTGGATCTATTGTAAATGTTAGTGTATCTCTAAGATCTTTCCGCTTCTTTATTTCTTCTTCTTGAATAGATGTATCTATTCCATTTGCAAAATCTTCTACTTCTTTAGGAAATTCGTGCGGCAAACCATATTGCGCTAAAATAGCATGCATTTCGGTTTGATGTTCTCCCGGTTTTCCAAGAACTTGTTTGATAGATCCAAAAGGAGAATCTGCCTTTTCTGGCCAATCTTCCATTTCCACTAACACTTTATCTCCGTCTTGCGCATCTAACATTTTATTCTTCTGAACAAAAATATCTGTGTACATTTTAGGATCTTGAATAGCTACAAATCCAAAATTAGGTTGCATTTGTAAAACACCAACAAATTCTGTTTTCTTCCTGTTTATAATACTAACTATCTCTCCTTCAGATTTTCTCTTTCTTCTTTTATTGTAAACATAAACTTCCACTTCATCTCCATGAAAAGCTTTGTTTAAAGAATTAGCAGGGATAAAAATATCTTCTTCTTCACCTTCAACCACAACATATCCAAACCCTTTGGTAGTCATATCAAGTCTTCCTTGATAATACTCCATATTTCCGGCAATTTTAAATTTGCCTCTTTCTTGCTCTTCTATTTGCTTTTTTGCTGCGAGTTGAGCTAAATTTTTGATTATTTTATTTCTGGAACTAGCATCGTTAAGATCCAGTTTAGCAGCGATCTGCTTATAATTAAACGTAGTACCTGGCGATTTTCTGAAAATATCTATTATGCTTTTTGCTAATTTTCCTTCACCTGCAGGTGTCATTCCTTTATTCTTATTCTTCATATAACTTAATAAGCTATAAAATTACAGCTAAAATGTGACTTTAATTTATTCTAACAATAAAGTTTTGTTAAGCCTAGATACTCGATTCTTATAGCTTCTCCATTATTTTTTTATTGATACACAGATAATTAGAAAATAAAAAAAGTAAAAAAAAACTTTTCATTCCTTAAAATTTTCTTAATTTTAAATTAACATCTCTTTCATTATTTCCCCACAAATTTGTAAGAAAAAGTGATTTTGATGAATAAGTCTACTAAAATATCGCTTGTCTTCTTTCTTATATTTCTATTGGGAATTATAGGCGTTTTTACTTTTGTAAATAAAACACTCAACAAGAAATCTCTTATTGTTATTTCTATTTCAGAAAAAAATATAGCTCTGGTAGAATAGCTTTTCCATCTCTTAAAATGTTACCTACAAACAAGTTAGCATTCTCTTTCACTTCAAATTTTAAATAAATTTTATATTAAATTTTTTAATTTTAATACCTGTTAAGCTATTGTATTACAGTGTTTTAATATTATTTTTTTAATATTTACAGATATAATTTTAATACTTCCATCCTTAAATGTTATATAGACTTACAATTATTTCAAATTAAATTTTAGTATAGAAGTTTGATAGATAGATTTGAAGTTATAAACACTTATTATATTATTTACTTTTTTCTTCTTTTTATAAAATTAAAACTGTTGGGTATTATGGCTTGTTAACTTCTAGCATAACTTTTTGAATAAAAAATAGGATAATTGGATACCAACAATTCAAATTGAGTTGTTAACAGCTTCATATATTTATAAGCAGCTGATTCTCTTATCATTTTAAGATTTACTTAACAATAGTTAATAATTTCATGTTAATAGAAATCCTTAAAAACTATATTAATTTTGGTTGTTCACAATCCATATTTTTGTGCTCATAACTTCCCTAGAAATTCTATAGTTATAATTTGGAGTTGTAGATCTAAAGTTGCTATTCCAATTTTTCACTAGAAAAGCAAATTTTCTTGTTATATTCTAGCATATTGTTATTCACATTTTATCAAAAATCCTAAGCCTTTAAAAACAGGGCTTTTAGAAATAGTAATTAACAACGTAAATAATAATAGTTAACAACCCATTTTTTACCTTTGTCCAACCTCTAAAAACAAACTATATGAAAATTGCCATTGGAAATGATCACGCAGGAACCGAGTATAAAAATGCAATTGTAGCATATTTAGAATCTAAAGGAATAAGTGTTACTAATTACGGAACCGATTCTGAAGCCAGTGTAGATTATCCAGATTTTGTACATCCTGTTGCTAACGATGTGGAAAACGAAGATGTAGATCTAGGTATTATTATTTGTGGTAGTGGAAACGGAGCTTCTATGACGGCTAATAAACATCAAGGAATTCGCTGTGCTTTATGCTGGACGGTGGAGATCACAAAACTTGCTAGACAGCATAACAATGCAAACATTCTTGGTATTCCGGCTCGTTACGTTTCTCAAACTCAAGCGGTAGATATGGTAGATGCTTTTCTAAATACCGCTTTTGAAGGTGGTAGACACCAAAATAGAGTGGCTAAAATTCCAGTACAATAATTAATGGGTCACAATCACAGCCATGATCATTCTCATGTTGTAAAAGGAAAGAATCTCTTATTCTCCATAGTTCTTAATATTGGGATTACAATTGCCCAAGTAGTTGGTGGACTTTTAAGTGGAAGTCTTTCCTTATTGTCTGATGCGCTTCATAATTTTAGTGATGTACTTTCTCTTTTGGTAAGTTATATAGCTAATATTTTATCTAAAAAGCAAGCCACTTTAAAACATACTTTTGGTTATAAACGTGCCGAAATTGTTGCTGCTTTTATAAATGCTGCAAGTCTCATCATAGTTGCTGTAATTCTAATTGTTGAAGCTGTAAAAAGATTTCAAAATCCAGAAACTATCAATTCCAATTTGGTGATATGGCTTTCCTTATTAGCTATTGCCGGGAATGGATTTAGCGTACTCTTGTTAAAAAAAGATAGCAAAGCAAATCTCAACATGCGTTCTGCCTACCTTCATTTATTAACAGATATGATGGCTTCTGTGGCAGTTTTGGTTGGCGGGCTTCTCATGAAGTATTATCAAATATTTTGGGTAGATAGCGCGCTTACCTTAGGAATAGCCTTATATCTAATTATTGTAGGTTGGGATCTGTTAAAAGATGCCACAAAAATGTTGATGTTATTTACCCCGAACGATCTGGCTTTAGATGAAATTGCTAAAGAGATCTGCAAGATACCTTCAATAAATAATGTACATCACGTCCATGTTTGGCAACTCAATGAAAACGAAATTCACTTAGAAGCTCATATAGATTTTTCTGAAGATATTCCACTTTCTCAATTCGATAAGATCATGAAAGAAATTGAAGAGATGGTTTTTCATTCCTTCGGAATAAATCATATTAACATCCAACCAGAATTTGGGAAATGTGATGATAAAGATCTTATTTCCAAACATTAAAAAAGAATAAAATGAACATCGAAATAAAGACTTTTGAAGAGTTTAATATTCAGGAATTATATGAAGTTCTTGCACTAAGATCTGAAGTATTTGTAGTAGAACAAGATTGCGTTTACCAGGATATAGATGGGAAAGACCAAAAGGCGATCCATGTTTTAGGTTATAAGGATGATAAATTAGTAGCATACACCAGATGTTTCAACCCGGGATTTTATTTTGAAGAAGCTTCAATAGGAAGAGTTATTGTTAAGGTAGACCAGCGCAAATATGGATATGGACATGATATAATAAATGCTTCTATAAAAGAAATTGAAGATAGATTTAAGGTAAACACTATAAAAATTTCAGCACAACAATACCTAACTAAATTCTATGAAAGTCATCAATTCAAACAAATTGGAGAAGGTTATTTAGAAGATGGTATTCCGCATATAGCAATGATTAGAAACTAAATTACTTCAGGATATTTTGATACTTTGAAGCATCGTTTAAAACTGAAACTGCTGCTGTGATCTCTGGATTATTTTTCACATAATGCTGGTATAACCCTTCTTGATAGAAATATCTTTTAATAATCTCGTCTGTTAATAACTTAGAGATTTCCGCTTTTTTATCATCTAAGCCCGCTTTTTTAGCTTTTGAAATTTCAGCTAAAGCTTGTGTATAATTTGCTTTAATATCATCACCAAAACCTTCTTCTTCTGCTGTTTTTAAAGCATTTTTAAGCTCTGCTTCCGTTCTCGTCTCATATCTAAAATCGCTCTTTTCTAAATAATTTTTGAAAGAATTAAAGTCGGAATCTGTAAAGTTGAAGTTAACCGGATCTTCTAATTTGTGCGAGTAATAATACTCTGTAGCGTAATTAAAAATAGCCTCGCTTGCTAATAAGGCGTTAGTTATGGCACTAAATTCTGAAGTTTTAAGAGCGATATCTGGCAACACGCCTCCCCCGTCAAATACACTTCTTCCGTTTTTGGTCTTAAACTCATTATAATCTTCCACCTTTGTGCGAACTGCTTTCCCTTCTTGATCTCTATCTCTGTAATTAAGCGCTTGAATACACCTTCCGCTTGGTGTGTAATATCTGGAAATTGTTAATTTAAGTTGCGTTCCATAGGCCAATTCCTTTGGGCGTTGTACCAATCCTTTTCCAAAACTTCTTGCGCCTAGAACTACTCCTCTATCCAGATCTTGAATGGCACCGGCAACAATTTCGCTGGCTGAAGCGCTTCTTCCATTGATGATAACCGCTAAAGGGATCTTGGTGTTAATTGGTTCTTTTTCAGTGTAGTACTCTCGGTTGTATTTTTCTATTACAGATTTTGTGGTAGTTATTAACTGCCCTTTATCTAAAAAGATATTACAAACCGCAATAGCTTCATTAAGCAATCCTCCGGGATTTCCTCTAAGATCTAAGATGATCTTGGTTGCACCTTGCCCTTGCAGATCTTTTAAGGCTTTAATAGTTTCTGAAGAAGCGTTCTCCTTAAATCTGGAGAGAACGATATATCCTGTGTTATTTTCTATCAATTCATAAAAAGGCACCGCTTTAAGACTAACTAGCTCTCTGGTTAAAGTAGTGTTCATTTCTTTCCCTTGTCGGAGATAGGTAATAGGTAATTGAGAATTTGGAGCGCCATTTAAAAGCTCTGAAGCGTTATCTTTATAATCTGACACCTTTAGCCCTCCTATCTCTAAAATTTGATCTCCTGCCTTTAAACCAGCCTTATCTGCAGGAAAACCTTTGTAAGTTTCTACTATTACAAAACTATCTTCCCTAATCCTAACAGAAGCACCAATGCCTTGATATTCTCCGGCAATATTCATTCTTGCAGCTTCTACATCCTGCTCATTATAATAGTTGGTATATGGATCCAGATCTTCCAGCATCGCTTTAATGGCGGTATCCATCAGTTCTGCAGGATTGGTCTCATCTACATAATTCATGTTCAATTCCTTGAAAAGTGTAGTGAAGATCTCTAGCTGCTTAGCAATTTCAAAAAAATCTGATTTAAATGAAGTAACACTTACAAAAAGGGTTAAGCCTACTATTACAACTGCAATTCTTTTAAATATTGGTGTTTTCATGAGCAGCCTCCTTTTCTATTAATTTGTTTAATATTTGAACAATACAATCTGATATTTCTTGATGATCATATCTTTTACGTGCGGTAAATATGAACATGAACGCATACTTTTTACTTAAGTTGCTTTCTACAAGATACTTATTTTTCCTAAAACCTTCTCGCATAAGTCGTTTCAAAAAATTGCGATCTACCGCTTTTTTAAAATTGCGTTTTGGTACTGAAACTCCTGTTTTAAAAGATTCACTTTGTGGATCTAATAGTGGAAGATAAATGAGTTTTAAAGGATATTGTTTTATAGAATTTCCTTCTGTAAATAGCTTATCTATTACGATCTTGCTTTTCAGTTTTTCTGAAGAAGGAAATTTTTGATTCATTGGTAGCTGTTGAAGCGGCTAAATTAAAAAAATCCGCTTCGGGAATTCCCAAAACGGATTTTCTTTTAATTATAAAGTCTAAAATAACTATAGCTTTTACTTAGTTTCGGTACTTTCTTCTTTCGAATTTGCACTTAAAATGTTGTTTTCTCTATGGATATCTGCCATTAATCCTGAAGGATCAATTTCAACTTTAGAGATCTCGTCTTTAGAACGCTTCAGCTCCAAACTATAGTTGGTAGCTCCCCAAGACCAGTCTTTTACTACGGTTCTATTTGAATTAGCTTCCGCAGGTTTTTGCCAGTTCATCATAGCTAAAGGTATGTAGAAACTTTCTTCAGTTCCATCGGTATAACTCACAACCACATCTAAAGGCATTGGCATGATTCCTTTGCGCTCTAAATTTACCATACTAGTATTATCTTTAGAAGTCACGTCTTTCACCGCGTAATCTATAGTATTGGTAGTATTTGTCCAATCGTTTAAGTACCAGCTAAGCTCTGCCCCAGACGCTTTTTCTGCAACTCTAATAAAATCGTTAGGTGAAGGATGTTTAAATTTCCATTCATCATAATAACTATTTAAAGTTTTCTGAAGATTTTCTGCTCCAATAATATATCCAAGTTGAGATAAGAACAAACTTCCTTTGGTATAAGAAGCTATAGAATACGCCATATTATACTCAAATCTATCTCCATGAGTAGACATTGGTTGCTCTTTCCCAGATTCTACTAGATAATTATATCCTCTGTAAGATCCTGCAAAAGGATTCACACTTTCTTTACCGGCAATACTTTGTTGTGCCATAGTAGAGATATAACTTGTAAAACCTTCATCCATCCATGGATATTGAGATTCATTAGTTCCTAGTAATTGCTGGAACCATGAATGTGCAAATTCATGCACGGTAGTTCCCATAAGGCTATTGTAATTTTCACCTCCGGTAATCAAAGTACAATTTGCATACTCCATACCACCATCTCCACCTTGGATCACAGAATATTGTTTCCATGGATATGGACCAATATGTGTGTTGAAATAGTTAAGAACTTTTTCTGTTTCCGGCTGAATTTTTTTCCAATTCTCGGTTACTTTAGGATCATTCTTGTATAAAAAGTGAAGCATTACGCCACTTTCTGTTTTTAAGGTATCATGAATATATTCTGGATCTGCAGCCCAAGCGAAATCATGTACTTTTTCTGCCTTGAAGTTCCAGGTTAATTTATCTCCTTTGGCTCTTTTTACCTTAGTTCCTTCTTTTTCATATCCATAACCTATTTCATCGGCATTTTGAAGAACTCCGGTTCCACCTAGAATATAATCTTTATCTATGCTGATCTTCACATCGAAATCTCCCCAAACTCCAAAGAATTCTCTGGCGATATAAGGATCTGCGTGCCATCCTTCAAAGTCATATTCTGCTAATTTAGGATACCATTGCGTCATAGAAAGCGCTACTCCATCGGCGTTATTTCTTCCAGAACGTCTAATTTGAACAGGAACCTGCCCTTTAAAATCCATTTTCAACGTAGTAGATTTTCCAGGAGCCAAAGCTTCAGCTAAAGTTACTTGCAAAACAGTACCTTTTTCCATGAACTTAAGATCTTTCCCTCCTTGTTTTAAGGAAACAACTCTTAAATATCCAATTTCATTAGGTTGTAGTTTGCTAATTCTACTTTCATATTTAGGCTCTTCTTTTGTCCCAAGATTGTTCACCATTCTTCCATCAGGATCAGAAATGCTTTGCAATCTCATATCCATTTCACTTCCCGGTTGAAAAGCATTGAAGAACATATGATAGAACACCTGTTTTAAGGTGTCTGGTGAATTATTGGTGTACTTTAATTCCTGAGCTCCCGTGTACTGAAAGTTTTCCACATTCATGTCTACATCCATCTTGTAATCTACCTGTTGTTGCCAGTAGCAAGATTGATCTTGAGCATTGGCCCAGAAGCTTGTAAATAGTGTAACTGCTATTAAAATTCTCTTCATAATGTATTATTTGGATTCTTTTTCGGCTAAAATAAGCGCGTTATATAGATTTACCATCTTTCCTGAAACAGAAAGATCTGTAAATTTCTTATTCAAAGTGTTTTCACTTACTACCACAGATGCTTTAGTAGAAACACCACTATTCATAATTATTTGTTTTACCTGTGCAGCAGATAATTTTGGATAGTAAGATCTTATTA
>CAZWSP010000113.1:0-11075 GCA_964636585.1 uncultured Antarcticibacterium sp. | reverse complement strand
TTACGTTATCAAGGAACATTTTATCGTGAGATACTATGATCACACAACCAGGATAACCGTTCAAGAAAGATTCTAACCAAATTATAGATTCTATATCCAAGTGGTTAGTTGGCTCATCCAGAAGCAAGATATCGTTACTCTGTAATAGCAATTTTGCTAATTCAATACGCATTCTCCATCCACCCGAAAAAGTATCGGTTAGTTTATCGAATTTATCACGTTCAAAACCAAGACCTATAAGTACCTTTTCTGTCTCTCCTTGATAATTATACCCGCCAATTATTTCATATTGATGGGTGATTTCACTTAGATCCTGAATTAATTGGGTATATCCATCACTTTCATAATCGGTCCTTGTTGCCAATTGCTCGTTAATGAAATCGATCTTTTTCTCCATGATCTTGATCTCTACAAAGGCTTGTTGCGCCTCTTCGATCACCGTTCTTCCTTGGATAAAATCTATATCTTGTTTTAAGAAACCAATCTTAAGCTCCTTGTCTTTAGCTATTTGCCCAGTATCTGCTTCCTGTTCTCCAGAAAGGATCTTTAGCATTGTAGATTTTCCCGCACCGTTCTTACCAATAAGTCCTACCCGATCTCCGGCTCCAAGTCTAAAGGTAATTTCATCAAACAAACTCTCGCCTCCGAATGAAATAGATAAATTATGAATGTTAAGCATTGTTTTACTCTAAATTTTTTGCAAAGATGCCTATTTTTGTAACACTAAAAAAATAGAAATGCAATTCTTAAAAGGTTCAAAATCATATAGTATACTCACAGGTGCATGTCCAGTGTGCCAGGAGGAAAGTATGTACGTAGATTCCAACCCTTATAACATGCTAAATATTTTTAAAATGCACCAAAAATGCTCCCATTGCGGTACAAAATATAAAATGGAGCCTTCTTTTTTCTTTGGTGCAATGTATGTGAGTTATGGATTGGGGGTTGCAGTATCTGTCGCAGCATTTATTATTTCTTATTTATTTTTAGGTGGAAAACTAATGACCACCTTTATTGCCATCATTCTAACCTTAGTTGTTCTGATGCCTTTAATTATAAGATTGTCTAGAAATATCTGGATAAATATGTTCTTAAGCTATAAAGAACCTTCTTGAAATTTAGATTGATAGCGTTTAATATCTATTTCTGAAGTTAGCATTGCTCCATTTTCTAAAAATTGAAATAATTCTGAAGCCACTGTTGGCGCAATTAAAACACCTCTACTTCCAAATCCGTTACAAACATATACATTATCCATTTTTGGGTGTTGTCCCACTAAAGGCTTTCTATCGTTCGTTGCTGGACGAATCCCGGCGATCTGATCTACAACTTCAAACTCACAAGTTATAAAACCTCGAAGTTTCTCCAGAAGATATTTTTTTCCGTCTTCAGTTGGCTCTTTGGTTTTATCCCAGTTATTATACGTTGCACCCACTTTGTAAAGATCATTTCCTAGCGGAAGAATAAATATTGAAGCCTTTACCGCAACTTTCAACTGCAATTCTTCAGATCTTATTATTAAATATTCTCCTTTATTTCCTTGAAGCGGAAGATAATTGAAAAATGGATTTTTCTTTAATCCGAAGCCATCACAAAAAATAATTCGCTTTGCTTTTAGATCTTTGTATTTACAAGTATCTGTTTCAATACTTAGATCTGCATATTCGAAAGTTTCTTTTTGAAACGAATCTATGGAAACTAAATACTCTCGATATGATTTCAGTAAAACTTCAGTATTTATAACTCCAGTATGTTTTACATGTCCGAAGGAAAAACTGGAAGGTATATTTTTATTTAAATCAGCAACGAGTTTTTCATCTAAAAACCGTCCTAAAGAAGGCTTGTCCATTGCAGAAAACCAATCATTTTGTTCTTCTATAGAATGAAATCTTCTATAAACAGGCAAATCCTTGATTAGGCTAACATTTAATTTTTCCTCAAGTTTTTTATAAAAAGGAAGCGCTATATCTAGCTGCTCATCGGCATTCCAAGCCAAGGTGAATCTTTTTAAGATCACAGGATTGTAAATTCCTCCAGCAACCGTAGAAGATGCTTGAGAGTTATCATCGAACACTATGACTTTATTGCCGGCAGAAATTAATTGCTCTGCAACTGCAATACCGCTGAGACCTGCTCCTACTATAAAATAATCTAACATAGCTTATAATTAAAAAACGCCCCGGAAAGATCCGGAGCGTTGGTATTTTTTACATTGGACTAACTTAATAGTTCCACATGTCTTGTTCAAAATTTCGAATACGTTCTTTGATTCTTTCGGACTCTAAGAGTTGCATAAACGCATTTTCAGCAATGTATTCATCTACTTCACGATCTCCTTGAACGTTGTCTTCTTTATAGATCACAGCATTAAATCTTCTTGCGTTTAGCAAATGATCAAAGGTGATGGATGAAGAAGTGTTGCTACCATTAAAGGCGTTGTTATCGAACAAAATTTCTCTTGCATCTGGAAACCACACCCAAAACAATTCTACTAGATCTGGAGTTTCATCATCAATAAAGTTAACATCAGGAGCTACTGGAGCAATCCCTAAAATTCTGTATTTCAATTCAGCTTGGCGCTTATCGAAATACCACATTCCACGGATATGATATTCTGCGATATCTGCAGAAGTTATATCACGTCTGTCAATAAATTGTTGATCTATCTCTTCACCGGCGTTATACTGCTCTACCCCAAGATCTGTTGTATCTATCTTAGAAATAGCTGCGCTAATATCGCTTAAAGTTCTTTTTTCATTGAAGTAAGAATCTGCATAGATGTTCTTGATCTTTCCAGATTTAATACCCGTCATAAGAACATCGTATAATGATCTTCTGCTAGATCCAATGTTATTGGTATCTATTGGGTAATATAAAGGGAAATTCACACGCTCATCAAGATCTACTATTTCCCAAACGTTCTTGGACCACAGTACATCTCTATCATCTACATAACCGTACTCCAAAGGCTTACTATCCTTCTTCACCGCCAGTTCTGCATCAGATAATTTTCCTATCTCATCTGGAGTAGTAGCATTCAAAAGATTTGACTGTCCAAAAGAGGAGCTTGTCAGCAATAATCCGAATGCACCAATCAAAATCTGATTCCACTTCATTGTATTGATTTTATTAGTTTGTTAACTCCACAAATACGGGAGATACTTTCTTAAGTTTATATCCGCTATTGGTAGCTAATTGCGCTTCAATATCGAATATTTGAATTGTTTCTCCTCTTCCAGCACGTCTTAACGCTGCTTTAGAAGAAGCATCTAATCTTCCACCATTTACTTTAATGGTTGGTTGACCCGAAACTTTGAAACTGAATCCTGTTACACGTAAAGCCAATTCGAAATCAAAATCAGGAAGAATTGCTCCAATCTCTGAGATCTCTAAACTGTTGCGTTGCATTTTCACAGAACCATCTTCTCCACGAATCGTACCAACTGGTCTTGGAATATCTTTTACTCTAAAAGATTTCTTATCTGAAACCGTTTCTCCACCAGGTAATTTACCACTAACACTAATGGTAACTTCTCTAGCTTGTAAAGTAGTAACATCCATAACATATTTTCCTGCACCACCCGCTGGTCTTAATCCAGGAGCATTTGCGTTTACACTTCCCACACCAGGAATAGAGATGGTCATTGGGTTTTGAACCCCACGATACACTACATTCATTTTATCTGCAGAAATAACAGCAGAATTTGGTTTAGGTATAACAGCGTAAGAACTAGTAATTGCAATTTTCACTACAGAATCTCCTTCTTTAAATTGGATCTCCCCTTTGATCTCTTGTTCACCAACATTTCCTGCAGGGAAATCAAGAACTACTTGTCCAGCTTGAGAACTTTCTACTTTTCTACCATTAACAACAACGTTATCAAACTTCAAAGTATTGTCTACTCTACCTAAAACAACTTTACCTTTAAAGTTCTCTCCACTAAAAAATGCAGTTTTAGAAGGAACTACAATAGCTTCGTAGTTTGTAAGAGAAACTTCACTTTGTAATTGTCCAGATAACATTGCAGATAAGATCTCACTTTCTGTAGTCTTAACATCTGCTTGAGTTTGTGTAAGCTGGGTGATAGAAGCTACTAAAGGAAAACCTTCATAACGGTATTTTAACCAATCTACATTTGCACCATCAACCTTAACAGATTCTGTTGAGAATTCTGCTTTGATGTTCTGAATTATTTTTTCAAAACCTTTTTCGTTTCCAATAATAGAAACTACTCCATTTTTGTAGCCATTCATTTTATCTAAAAACTCTTGACCACGTGGACTTATCTTACCACTTTGAAAGAACATTTCGTCCAACTGATTGGATTTGTCCATTTCCTCATATTCAGTTTTATCTTCAACATCAGCCAAAAGATCTGATTTCAAAGTTTCTAAATATGTATTAAAATCTTCAGATAAAACGTGAATTTTATCTGCCTTTTCTTTTAGGGGAGCATACTTTGCAGGCTGCTCTCCAACCTTCTCTTCCAATCCTGCTAAGAACGCATTGTTTCTTTGTGCAGTCGTGGTGTTAGATTCGGCTAATTTTTCATTCATTAATCCAAACGCGGTAAGTACCTCTTTGGACATATTTAAAGCCAACATTGCAATGAAAACCAAGTACATTAGGTTTATCATCTTCTGTCTTGGTGATTGTTTTCCAGACGCCATGTATAATTAGTTTAGTTTTTTATTAGATCTTCTTCTAGTCATTACAACTAATTAATTATGCTCTTCCATTCACATTCATTGCAGTAAGCATACCACCATAAACTCCATTTAATGAAGATAAGTTAGCAGCCATAGAACTCATCTGATCTTTTAATTTAACCGCGTTTTGAGCAACTTCTTCGTTAACTTCTGCTTGTCTTGCAGCAGATTCAACTTGAACCTTATAAAGGTTATTCAAAGTTTCCATTTGAGCCGCAGCTACTCCTAACTCTTCACTATATTTTCTTTGAGAAACCATAGAATCTACTGTTGGAGCAATTCCTTTCGCAGCTCCTTCGAAATTACGAATGCTAGTTCCAAGGCTTTCCATTAGGTTAGCATCTATCTTAGCTTCTTTTAACATCACATCTAATTTCTTAGATAGGGAAGCTTCAGTTTCTTTATCTTCTTCAATTAATGCATTATGTCTTGCAGAGGCAGGACCTCCGCTTAATTCAGGGTATACTAAAGACCAATCTAAATCATCATCAACAGGTTCAAAAGCAGAGTAGGCAAATACTAATGCTTCAGTTACTAATCCAGCAATTAAAAATTCGTTACCAAAAGGCCAGTGCATAATTTTAAATAAAGCTCCTAAAATTACAACCGATGCACCTAAACCGTACACCATGTTAGTTATCTTCTTTACTGTTCTTGAATTTGCCATAATATTAAATTGATTATTTTTTGTTGGTTGTTTTTATTAAGTGGGGTTCTCTGTTAAATTAGTTTTTTGGGGATTGATTTAGGGTAACATCTGTTCCAAGGTAATCTTGAACAGTTCTAAATCCTATATAGCTTCTTGCGGTATCAGAGTACTCGTAATCTCTAGTACTAACTTGCAAGAAGTAAGCAACATCTTTCCAAGAACCACCACGAACTACTTTACGCATATCGTTTTCGTCGTTTACAGTTGGGTTCATAGAAGACATATACTCATAAGATGCCGGATCGTAAGATGAGTTTACCCATTCTGCTACGTTTCCTGCCATGTTATATAAATTGTAATCGTTTGGCTCGTAAGATTTAGCCTCTACTGTATAAAGTGCTTGATCTGCCGCGTAATCTCCTCTTAAAGGTTTAAAGTTTGCCATAAAACAACCTCTGTCATTTTTAGCATAAGGACCTCCCCAAGGATAGGTTGCAGATTGTAATCCACCTCTCGCAGCATATTCCCATTCTGCTTCGGTAGGTAATCTGTAAAAAGGAACATCATGATCTCCCTTTTCTTTTCTGTAAGCATTATGGTACAAAGTTCTCCACTGAGTAAATGCTTTAGCTTGTTTCCAGCTAACACCTACAACTGGATAGTCATCAAAAGCAGTATGCCAGTAGTAATCATTATGCATCGGCTCATTATATGAATAGTTGAAATCCTTTATCCAAACAGTAGTATCTGGATATACATTGATCTCTTCAGTAACTATAAAGTCACTTCTTTTTTGAGTTTTAGATCTAGCCGCTTTTTGGATATCCATCCAACGGTATTTAAATTTTAATTTTTTTACATCGATAGTTCTTTGCCCATTATACGATTCCTCTAAAGGAATGTACATAGAATCCATCACCCTAGCGTATGCTTCATCTGGATAATCTTGAGTATCCCAAATGATATCTATATCCTTATTAAGCTTTCTTCCTTGATAATCTTCAGAGAACTGCGTATAATTATCGTACATGTATTTCTCATATACACTCATATTTTCTTCATCTGAATCTACAAAAGCAAATTCTCCAATTCCTTCTCCGCCTTCAGTAGCTCCTTCAAAGTCAGCTTCAATAGCCAATCTCATTCTAACTATAGAATCGCGCACCCAATTGGTGAACTGTCTGTATTCAGAATTTGTGATCTCAGTTTCGTCCATATAGAAAGAACGAACAGTAACTGTTTTAGTTGGGGCGTTTTTGGAGTCAGCTATATCATCGTCTGACTTACCCATAATAAAAGCACCACCGGGAATTAATGTCATTCCAAAAGGTTTTTCCGGATTCCACTTCTTTCCTTGCGCACCTATAAGTTGCCCACGATCGCCGCTACTACAGCTAGCAAATAATGCAAGAACAGCAATAAGCGAAAATAATTTCTTCATAATATCTCTCAGGTTATGACATATTTGATTTAGGTAGTAAACCTATCCAAATAATTTTTAAAAAACAATAGTTTTAGCAAAAATACAGTAAATGATGAATATGTCTACAAAATTTTATAATTCGTTTTTCCTCTTGGTTTTATACCACCTCTCAGGAATAACTTGATTGCAAGCCTCGAGATAATCCTCGTGGCTGCATGGTAATAACGTATGCCGCTTTAATTTAGTATTAGAATTTGAAATAAAAGGTATTTCTATCCACCATCTTCCAGTTCTAGGGCTCTTAAAAAACACCAAAACCTCATCGTCTATCGGCACTTGATATTTAGTAAACTCTTTTTTAGCCGAAATAGTATTTTCATTAGACCTATAATTAACTCCTTCTAAGAAATACCAGATCATTTGGGCGATAAGCATATTCCCTGTTTTAGAGAAGCCAGAGTGATATTCGTAGATCCCAAATGAAGATACTTTATCGCTTATCCCCGCATAACGGGCTAGTGTACAAATCTGTTTTCCATCAAATCCGTTAGGAGAATTATTGGATGACGTGTTAATTGCAGAGGCATGGATAGCGTTTAGATCTATTCCCACCAGATTAGCATCGCGCATTACTGGCTCTATGATCTTAATATTATTTGAAACCTCTCCTAATCGAAAAGCATCAAAAAATAAGCGCTCCATTAATCCAATCTCGTCTTGAGAATTGAAGTAAGTTTGGTAACCAACATTAGAATAGTTGAATAAATTATAAGGCTTATTAACTACTATTTTACCTATATAAGATTTATTACTAATAGGTTTTTCTGCATCTCCAAGGTCAAATCGAGAATCTATATTTACAAGATTTACCATTTGTTCAACAAAATCGTACGCTCTATACTGCGCGTAAATAAGATCTTGACTTCCTCCTAAAATTACCGGGATCACCTTTTTCTTTAATAATTCTTTTACTAAAGTTTGTAAAGCGAAATAAGTGTCTTCTACGGTTTCACCTTTTTGGATAGTTCCAAGATCGGCAATAGAAACATCCCAATTTCCTGGAAAAAGGCCATAAAAAGCTTTTCGAATTCCATTAAAATTAAGATACTCATCCTCATAATCCTCTGCCAATCTATTTTCCTGAACCGTAAAAATAGCTACTTGTACCTCATCAAGATCTGGCATCCCAGATCTTTGCGAATGAATTTGAATTTGGCTTCCCAGATTATGAGCTTCCGCAGAAACTATTTCTTCTAATAATTCCTGATCTACAGGACTTAAAAATTCAAAATCCATCAATTATTTCTTTTTTGGAGCTGGTTTCTTCTTTGCTACCGTCTTTTTAGCCGGAGCTTTTTTAGCTGCTGCCTTTTTCTTAGCCGGCTTCTTTTTCTTAGTGTTCTTGTCTAGAATTTCCTGAACCTCAACCAAAGTTAATTTTGTAGCGTCTACAGTTTTTGGCAATTCTATTTTGGTTTTCCCTTTAATAATATTAGAACGTCCCCATCTTGCTTTTTCTACACGAATCCCTTCTGCTTCCCAGTTATGAAGGATTTTATCCTTTTCTTTCTGAATCTTATCTTCTATAAGCTCTTCGATATTCGCATCGGTAAGATTATCGAAATCGTACTTCTTATTTACATTTATAAAAATGTTGTTCCACTTTAAAAATGGTCCAAATCTTCCAACTCCCTTTTGTACAGGCAAGTCATTATATACATAAATAGGAGCATCTGCTTCTTCCTTAGCTTCAATAAGCTCTAAAGCACGATCCATATCTACGCCCATAGGATCTTCCCCTTTATCTAAGGAAACAAACTTTTTACCATATTTCACATACGGGCCAAATCTTCCGTTATTCACTTCTACCGGTTCTCCTTCCCATTCTCCTATCTCCTTCGGAAGCTTAAAAAGATCCATCGCTTCTTCATAAGTAATAGAGTCTAAAGACTGTTCTGGTGTTAAACCTGCAAATCTTGGTTTTTCTTCATCTTCTACAGATCCTATCTGAACCATCGGCCCAAATTTCCCTAATCGAACACTTACTGGTTTCCCAGATTCTGGATCTTCACCCAAAATACGTTCTCCTACTTCCCGATCTGCATTTGCAGCAACATCTAAAACTCTAGGATGAAATTCAGAATAAAAACTGCGAAGCATTTCTGTCCACTCTTCATTTCCTTCTGCAATATCATCGAAACTCTGCTCTACTTTTGCAGTGAAATTGTAATCTAAAATATTGGCGAAATGCATCACCAAGAAATCATTTACAACTTGTCCCACAGCGGTAGGTACTAGTTTTCCTTTATCGCTTCCTATATTTTCTGTAAGTTCTTGCTCACTATACTTATCATTCTTCAGCGTTAATTGCACATACTTACGCTCTTGCCCATCTACAGAACCTTTTTCAACATAATTTCTGTTCTGAATGGTGGAAATTGTTGGTGCATACGTAGACGGTCTACCAATTCCCAGTTCTTCCAATTTCTTAACCAAAGAAGCTTCAGTATATCTATACGGGGGCCTGGTAAATCTTTCGGTTGCTGTTATGTAATTATTATCTAACTTCTCATTAACTCTTAAAGCAGGAAGCATTCCTTCTTGCTCTTCATCTTCATCATCACTTCCTTCTAAATACACTTTTAAGAACCCTTCAAACTTCAAAACTTCACCGTTTGCAGTGAAATTTTTATCATGTTTATCTGCCTCGATCTTCACATTGGTACGCTCCAATTGTGCATCGCTCATTTGCGAAGCAATTGCTCGTTTCCAGATAAGCTCATATAAACGTTCTTGATCTCTATCTGCACTTACAGTATGATTTTCAAAAAGGGTTGGACGAATTGCTTCGTGAGCTTCTTGCGCCCCTTTAGATTTTCCTTTGAACTGTCTGGTCTTAGAAAATTTCTCTCCGTATGCCTTTAAGATCTCATCTTTTGCTCCTTTTCGGGCATCATCAGATAAATTCACAGAATCTGTTCTCATATAAGTAATATGACCGGCTTCGTATAAACGTTGCGCCATGGTCATGGTTTTACTTACTGAAAAATATAATTTTCTGGAGGCTTCTTGCTGAAGCGTAGATGTTGTAAACGGTGGTGCCGGCGATTTTTTTGCTGGCTTAGTAGTAAGATCGGCTATTTTAAAATTGGCTTGCTGATTTTCCAAAAGGAAATTCTCGGCCTCTTCTTTCGTATCAAAATTCTTCGGAAGCTTCGCCTTAAAGGTTTTTCCTTCTTCCGTTGTGAATTCTGAGTCTATTCTATAAGAAGCTTCCGCAGTAAAATCGTTAATCTCACGTTCTCGTTCTACTATAAGACGAACCGAAACAGATTGCACTCTTCCTGCAGAAAGTCCGCCTTTCACCTTGCGCCAAAGCACAGGAGAAAGTTCATATCCTACCAATCTATCTAATACTCTTCTTGCTTGCTGTGCATTTACAAGATCATAATTTATTCCACGCGGATTTTCGATCGCTTTAAGAATAGCTGTTTTGGTAATCTCGTGAAATACAATTCGTTTTGTTTTATTTTTATCCAAGTTTAGCTCCTCTGCTAAATGCCATGCAATAGCTTCTCCCTCTCGATCCTCATCACTCGCTAACCATACCATTTCTGCGACCTTAGCTTCACGCTTCAGCTTACTAACTACATCCTTCTTATCCTTGGATACTATATATTTAGGTTTAAAATCTCCCTCAGTATCTACCCCCAATTCTTTGGTAGGAAGATCTGCTATGTGTCCAAAACTGGACATCACAGTATAATCTTTCCCTAAAAATTTCTCGATGGTTTTTGCTTTGGCCGGAGACTCTACAATCACTAAATTCTTTGCCATATATCTTTTTTTCTAGTTGCAAAAGTAGGGCAATTTTTAAATATGTTGTGAAAATCGACAAAAATCCCTTGTAGTGGGCATTTTTTACTGAATAAATTTTCCTGCTGTCACTTTGTCATAACCTCACTAAAAGCTATCTTTGCAAGCTAAATTGCCCAAGGGTAAGTTTGACATATGGAGAAGATTATAGACGAAAAATTACAAGGTAACGCCCTAATCATTGAGCCAAAATCCGAAAATAAAAGAAAGCTATTCATAGAAAGCTATGGTTGCCAGATGAATTTTAGCGACAGCGAAATTGTAGCATCCATTCTTTTAAATGAAGGTTTTAATACTACACAAAATCTTGAAGATGCAGATCTGGTTTTGGTAAATACCTGTTCTATTAGAGATAAAGCCGAACAAACGGTTCGAAAACGTCTTGAAAAATACAATGCGGTTAAGCGAATTTATCCT
>CAZWSP010000112.1:0-11215 GCA_964636585.1 uncultured Antarcticibacterium sp. | reverse complement strand
TGTCATTGATACCAAAATTCTCTTTATGATTTTGCAAGTGAGCTACTTCTTTAAACTTACGCCAAAACCAAGTTTTAAAAGTCTCTACAAATACTGGTAGTTCGACTACTTCAACATTATTGTAATCACTTAGATCATATACCTCTTTAGGTAGTCCAGAATAAATTATAATTTCCTTAAATCCATCAGCGGCTTTCTCAAGAAAAGAACTTAAGCAAAAGTTTCTATATCCAACTCCATCGGTAATTACTAAGCCGAGTATCTCTTCTTTTTTATTCAAACTAAATCTCTAAACTGTTTTTGTTTGTCTAGCTTCCAAATATCAAGCTTTTCTAAAGACTCTAAAAACTTATTCGCACTATTCCCATCTCCGAATTCTCTAATAACATTTCCCTTAGATATAAATTGAGTTTCTTGTAGTGCTTGAGTAATTTCTTTATAACTATAATCTACATTTAATATTTGAGAATCTTCAGCTCTATTATTTTGACGGGTACCTATATTTATTACAGGAACTCCATAATATGGTGCTTCTCTAATTCCGGCACTGCTATTTCCAATTATAAAGCTGGCATTTTTTAATAGTGTAAGGAAGTATTCAAATCTTAATGAAGGTATTAACCTAAATCTTAAGTTGTCTTTTAGAGAAAAAATTTCTTCCATAATAATTTTACTGCCTAAATCATTATTAGGATATACAATAACATAATTACGATCATCATTAAATATGGCCTTAATGAACTCTTGGGCATAGTTACGCATTAGAGAAAACTCTGTTGTGACTGGATGAAACATAGCAATTGCATAGGTGTCAAACTCTATTTCGTAATAGGTTTTCACTTTTTGAAGATCTGGCAAGTTTTCAGAGAACATTACATCAATATCTGGAGAACCAATAATTCTAATTGATTCTGCAATCTCTCCCATTTGTATTAACCTTTTTCGTGCTAGCTTATTTGAGACATAATGAATATGACTAAGCTTACTAACACTATGTCTAATTAATTCATCTACAGTTCCAGAAATTTCTCCTCCTTCAATATGGGCAACTAAAATATTATTTAAAGATCCAACAATTGCTCCAGCTAAAGTTTCCACGCGATCCCCATGAACTACAATCATATCTGGCTCAATTTCTTTAATATATCCGGACAATCCTTCTATGGTTTTTGCCAGTGTAAGGTCCATAGTTGTTTCATGAGTAAAATTTTCAAAAGTATAAACATTGGAAAATTTACAACGTTCAATCTCAAGCAAGGTGTATCCATACTCCTTTTGAAGGTGCATTCCTGTAACAAATACAAATACTTCGAAATTTTTATTAGATTCCAAAATCTGAATGAGTGACTTTATTTTTCCGAAATCGGCTCTTGTACCGGTTAAAAAAAGGATCTTTTTTTGAGTCATGAATTATTTCGCTATCAATACAGTTTGATTTATAATTGTTATTTGCCCTAAAATTTCTTTCGTCTCCCTGAGACCTGTGATAAAAAAATTTATCTAGCTTAGGAAATTGACGAATTTATTAGCATAACTTAAGAGATGCTGAAAACGAGTTCAGCATGACCGCAATTTTAATAGAGCATCGTCACCCTGAACTTGTTTCAGGGTCTATAATACTTAAATACTTGAAAATACGTCAATGGTAATTTATTTCAGGGTCTCAATATTGTATCGTTTTATACTGTAATGAGATTCTGAAACAAGTTCAGAATGACGTCCTTTTTCAAATTGGGATGCTTTACGGACAAACAATTAATTAATTTATTTATTTATTAAACGCTAATTTTCAACATCTATCCATTTCAGTTGCCTATCAACCTTAATATCAGCTGCGGCCTTTTTTCCAATTATATTTTCATATTTATCGGCTAAGATCTCCCCTGTACCAGGGCGTTTCACCCAGATATTATCTTTAGAAAAAACTTCTCCTTTTTTGATTTCTTTTATAGAACAAACGGTAGCGAACGCAAAATCTATTGTCACCTTTTCTTCTAAGGCAGCTTCTTTTTTACCTCCCCTCATTAATGCGATCTCTGCGCTAGAAATAATGAGCTCTTTACATGATTCTTCATCCATGCTACAAATAATATCTGGGCCAATACGCTTCATATGATCTGTAAAATGTCTTTCTAAGATCGAGGCACCTAATGCAACTGCGCCCAAACAGGCATTATTATTTAAGGTGTGGTCTGAAAGTCCGAAGACTTTATCTGGAAAAGCTTTATGCAGCTCTTGCATAGCGCCTAGGCGAACTAAATGCTTTGGAGTTGGATATAGATTTGTGGTATGTAAAAGAGCTACAGGAACTGTGAATTTATCAAATATAGCGACTGCTTTTTTTACACTTTCAATATCATTCATCCCGGTACTTAGAATTACAGGCTTACCAAAACCAGCAATATGTTCCAAAAGTGGATAGTTATTACATTCCCCACTCCCTATTTTGTAAGCGGGAACATCAAAATTTTCTAACCTATTTGCAGCCGCTCTGGAAAATGGTGTTGAAATAAAGATCATCCCTTTACTTTCTACATACTCTTTTAAGCTTCTTTCATCTACTTCATTTAACGCACAACGTTTCATTATTTCATATATAGAAATATCTGCATTTCCCGGGATGACACTTTTAGCTTCAGAACTCATTTCATCTTCCACTATATGAGTTTGATGTTTTATCATTTCTACACCAGCTCTATGCGCAGCGTCCACCATCTCTTTTGCCGTTTTTAAAGAACCCTCGTGATTAATCCCTATTTCTGCGACTACTAATGGGGGATAATCTTCACCTATCTTTCTTCCTGCTATTTGTATATATGGTTTCATTAAATCTATTTCTTATTTATTAGAATTTTTCATTATCAAAAATTCAGCATAATCTAGATCATCTTCATAGTCTATATCTACAGCTGCAAACGGATGATCTACAATAAAAGGAAAATTCTTCTTTCCAAGTAAACTTCCCTCAAGAATTAGAGAAGCCTTTATTATATAAAGCAATCCATTTTCGTAATAAAGCGACTCCAAATCCTGACTTCTCTGCCCGATTTTATAATTGTAAGGCACAAACTTTTTATCTTCAATTCTGCCTAATTTTTGATGACTTTCACTTACAGTCATCAAACTCTCATAACCACCTCTTTCAAAAAAATGAAAAGTATCTACCAAAAGGGACTTAGGCCTTAATGGATTTGTTGGCTGCAGTAAAACAACATTTTCTATATTATCTTTAACATTTTCAAGAACATGTTTTAAAGCCGAAAGCGTTGTAGCCTCATCTCCAGAAATGCCATGTGGCCGGTCTATCACTTCAACTCCTTCATCCATTGCTATGCGCTTTATCTCTGCGTCATCGGTTGAAACACATATATTGTTAATAATATCGCTGTTTGCTCTAGCATAATTAATACTATGTACAATAAGAGGTAGCCCATCCAATAATCTGATATTTTTACCAGGAAATCTTTTAGAACCTCCTCTGGCAGGAATAATAGCAATACAATTATTTTTTTTCACTTAGATTAGATTTAAAAGTTGAACACACAAGTTAATATAGAAAGACAAATTCATCTAATCTTCTAAAAACCCAAAATCCTCTTTATTTTATTTTTTGTAACCTTTCTATATTTCTTAATGTTATATTTTATATTTCCTATTAGCTCATATATTTCACCCTTTAATATTAGATTAGAGTATCTTATTGAGATTTTTTTCTGACTGTAATCAAAGGTAATCCATCTTTCAGGGAAGTAATCAGAATCATCATTCTTAATCTTAAAATCACCTCTAAAGTTATGTTTAGGTCTTATGATCTTAGAATCTTTTTTCTCTCCTAACCATGCTATCCACCAAGAAAAGGTAGAATTGCTAATTATATAGTCATCACATAACGAGCCTAAAATTAATTGTTTTATAGGGTGAACATTATCTAAAAAATAAGCATTTTTAAGAAATGAAAAATGATATTTGCAATAAGCGATATCATCACTTGTAAAAATCAAATTTCTATCCTTCCAATCTGGGAAAAACTTTTGAATAGCTAAAAAATAATATTTGTATGATAATTGAAAATAATACGGATGATTCACAAAGTCTCCTCTTCTAACAGAGATTAAAATATTTTTATTATCTAGTAAATAACTGTATTCCTTATTTACTTCATTTTCTAAATCATATTTGAATTTGAATTGCTCTCTTGTTTTAGAAGTATCAAAATATTTTTCAGATTGAAACCATCCATTCAAATCATAATTATCAGATGTTAATCTTATTAAATTATAATTAAATGAAGGCTCGGTAAGCTTAGAATAATATTTATTCTTATCTATTTTAGGCAGTTCGTTTTCAAAATAATCTGAATACCCCCATTCAGGAAAGCCAACATCTTGATTATTTAAATTTGCTATACCAACTGTTGATGCTATTTGGAATAATTGGTTTCCTAAATTTCCTCTCTTTCCAAGGTTGGAATAAATAATCACACTTATATAAATTTATTATTTCGAACTTTATTAGATAATTCCTTATTCTCTCCTTTATATATAAATATCATATTATGATAAAAATGCATGGAAATAATATAATTATCATAATAACTTTTATGATAATCATTTATTAGAAATTCTTCATTATTCATCGAATCTACTAATTTCTTAAAATAACTATAGATAGTTACTTTGTTATTTATATTTATCGATTCACCGCCATAATCCTCCCAATAAGAAGTTTGAGTGTCCTCAATTACATATATTCCCCCTAATTTGAGTTTTGGAAATAAGATTTCAAATGTTTTTATAACATGATCGTTCATATGACTGCCGTCATCAATTATAATTGTTGGATCTCCAATATCTTGGATTAATTCCTCCAAGAAATTTTCATCAACCTGACTCCCTTGTAGAATTTTGATTCTATTTTCTTGCAAAAATGACTTATCATAGATATCAAACGAAAAGATTTTAGCAAGAGGAAAATAAGATTTCCACATTCTTAGAGAATTGCCTCCCAAATATGGATTTTCATAACCGCCAACCCCTATTTCCAAAAGTTTAATTTTCTTAAATTTAAATTTTTCAAAATGCTTCTGATAATGTGGTGTATAAAAATGATAACCATATTTATCAGTCTTATGTATCAAAGCCATTTTTGATAGATTAAACGGAAAAGTCAAGGCTTTCAAATGTCTTAAATGATACTTAATTTTAAGTCGTTTTTGAACCGTAAATTGTTTCTTCAAATTATCAAACATTTATTTCATTTTAAGGTTTCCAATAAATCTTTGTATCTGAAAGATTCTCAAATTCTTTGTATTCAAGTTTAGTAAGGCGGTTGTTATTTAAAATCAACTTCGGAAAATTATAGATTAAATCCAACAGAGCTATAAAAATGGCTATAGTGGCTTTAAAGTCACCTTTAAAAACTTTAAGTTTTAATTGCATATAGAAGGTATATAAAAATCTTTTGGGGATTTGAGACCATGGTAAAAATAAAAAGTAATTATACCATCCCGAACGTAAGGATCTTCTTAAACGTATTCCATAATCGTTTTGAGATTTTCTATTACTAACCTCTACCCGGTGATGCACCAAAACTTGGGGAACATAATGCACCTCCCAGCCATTTTTAAATAGTTGATAAGATGCAAACTCCTCTTCACCATAAAAAACATACCATTCTGGATAATTTGGAATATCTCTCCACGCATCCATACGCCATACATGCCCACAGCCAACAAAGCCTTTTACCTTACAAGATTCATCCTCGCTTTCTAATTTATATGGAAGTTTTTTACCCCAAAATATCCTAAAAGCAATAACTCCACAATTAGGAGTAGCATCAAAATAATTTTCAATAATATTTAATGGTATGGTACTTAAAAAATTTGAATCATCGTCTAAAGATATTGCATATGGAGTAACCACATATTCCATTAATAAATTCCTACTAGAAATAAGTCCTTTATTTACTGAATTTACTAATAGATGTATTTCGGGATATCCCCTCCTAACGAAATCTGATGTACCATCTGTACTAGCATCATCACAAATAATGATCTTTACACCATTATTTAAAAAAAACTGAAGAGACTTTAAAGTGAATTTTAAATCTTGAATTCTATTAAATGTAGTTATTACAATGCTGAAATTCATTTTCATTTTCTAGAATGTTTTTCTCACATCTTTAGGCAATCCTAAATAATTTAAATATAACATTCTTAATTTATGAGATTTTAGAATAAATTGAATAATTACTTTCTTAGCAATGTATACGAACTTATTTGTTCTATTAATTGAATTAAGTGAAATTGGATAAACTTTATTTTTATTTAAAAATGGGATTTCAGAATCAAGTCCTTCTATTTCATCTTTATCTAATTTATTGCCTAGGTGATATGCATAGTTTTTGACAGTTGTAAACCTGTACAGTCCAAACTTACTTGCTAATTCATCTAACAATGACTCACTGTTCCCTCCCATCTTATATGGATTGAAAAACTTTACCGTATTAAATAATTCTCGCCTATATGTGGCCACAACATGACCAGATCCAACTATAGCTTTAATTCTATTTATCTCTAAATATAAAATATATTTTAAGCGGCTTCTTGGATAATCATCCTTCCAACCAAGGCTATTATAAAAATGTTTTAAACCTTTGGGATCTTCTACTTTCCCAAACTTAAGATCTTTGGAGAATAAAAAATCGAACAGTAAGTTATGACAATGGCTTTGATAACTAAGAAATTGCGGAATTAATCCTACGGTTCCGGTTTTAGGAAAATTAGTAAACAATTTAAATGTTTCTTCCTGCCATCCTGAAACAAATATTACATCTGCATCTGTAATAGTAACTAATGGAATATTGTGGCCTCCGAGAGCTTTATAAATAGAATTTAATTTACCAATGTTTTCAGTAAAAATTAATTCATGAATTGATCCATTTTCATATAAAGTATTTAAAAACGATTCAGTTTTCTTAGAACTTCCATTTGATACTACTGAGATAAAAGTTCTACTGTGAACAGTTTTAAATATTGAATTTAGTGATTTCTCTAAAATTTTTAAGGCATCCATAAAATAATCATCATGAGAAGGAATAAATACAGGAATAATTACTTGATGGGAAAATTTATCTTTAAAATTTTTAATATCCTTATTTGGATTAAGTCCTATTCGCATAATTTTATAACACCTTTAATTGAAAAATTTATCACCTTTATTGAAAAAAAATAATATTATAACTCCTATTAAAACTTTGATCACATCCTTCATTTTAGATGTAGTTAAAAAAGTGAATTGAAAAAGCATTTGTAAACAAAGTTTATAATTTTTATAACGAGCTGCTTGCCTTATTGACGACTTTAAAGATTTCAATAAATATCTTTTAGAATCAGCATTCAGAAGAGATGTATATTCCTTTAAAATGTTTTTATTAACAAAAAAATTAGACTCTTGCTTCTTTACATCAGCCTTTGAATAAGATATACTTTCTTGATGCTTACGCAATAAGACTAAAGCTCTAGAGTCATGTAGATAATCCATGGTAAGACTCAAAATTTTCACGAAGTAATCCCTCTCCTGTGATTGATATAATTTAACATTGAAAGATATGTTGTTCATAAGCAGAAATTTCTTTTTAATCAATGGAGCTTGTGTCAACCATTTCACCTCATTTATTACGAAATCATTAAAAAAATCTGGTGAATATATCCTAGATTTCCTATAACCTAAGATATTTTCTATCGATCCTTCAAAAACTAAGCTTTGACAAACCATAAAAGGTAGATCTGAACATGCTAAATGTTTCATTTGAAAGCTTAACTTATTAGATACCATAATATCATCATCATCAAACCAATTTACATATTCGCCTTTACAAACAGAAAACCCATAATTCCTACATGAATTACCTCCTTTCGGTAGGCCTTTAGGAAGATCAAAGTATTTAATTCGTGAATCTTTCGCTACGTAAAATCCCAATAATTCTTTCGTGTAATCTGTAGAAGAATCATTAACAATTATACACTCCCAGTGATTAAAAGTCTGGCTGCAAATAGAATCTAAGGTTTGGCCTATCAAATGTGATCGATTAAACGTCGGGATTATAATCGACACTAAAGGTTTACTCATCACATGTATCCTTTTGAAAATCTGCCAATAAGAACTCAAGCTCCTTTGAAAGATTATAACTATAGAATGATTTGTTGAAGGAATTTATGATAGAATTATCTTTCCCGAGGCTTTCTATTTTATTTTTTAATTTAACCTTAACCTCATCAAAATTATTACAATCTGCAATACTATCATCATTTAAAATAATTCTTAATTCACTCCTCTCTGGAGAAATTGCAAGAACAGGTTTATTTAGTGAAGCGATAACTGGTGTCTTACCTGGTAATATATTACTATGCGGAGAACAATTTTCCAACATGATTAATACATCTGCTTGTTCTTTTTGCTCATAATAAGATTCTATAAATGAAAGTGTATCCAAAATAAAAACATTTTTTTTAGAATTATATTTCTCTATTAATCTTTTTGTATGATTACCTCTAAGCCTCAAGACTAATTCTACATTATCATTTATAAAATCATCGTGTTCAGTTAAATAAATAAAAGCATCAATTAAAATATCAATATTTCTTTTAAACTGTACTGCTCCATGATAGGATAATGAAATGTTCTTAGTTTTTTTTCGAATATTTTGAAAATCAGGCTTATTAAATGATGAGAGATCGAATTGATGCGGGAGGGTATGAAACCGCTTATTCGTACCATATAAAAACTCCATATCCTGAGATAATAGCTTGGATGGAGTAATACATTTACATGCAAGATCTACGACTCTGTTCATACGTTTCAACCGCTGCAACTCCAAATTATCCAATCTAATATTAGAACCTGTATCCCAGAATATAGGAAACGGATCATGGAAATTAATGATTGATTTTCTCAAAAGTTCTGGAGCTTCCAACGCTCCCAATATCAGTTCGTATGCTGTTCCAGAACTTCTTAAGAAAATGACATTAAAATTTGAGCTCTTGATCTTTTTTAGCTCCTTCCCATACTGTTTTTCTAAATACAATTCTTTAAGAGATATTCCAGTTAGCCGCCAATAAAATCTATTTATAAATATAGTCCACCAATTTATCTTTTGATTAATTACAGTTTCCTTATATGCATTAGCCGATAATAATTCTGATTTAACGTTTCTACTATGATTTTTTAAATAATTCACCTCTATATAAGATGATGGATAGACTTCACGCAGTCTGGTAATAAAAGATCGAGAAACGATACCTTCACTTGTACCTGATATCCTTAAGTCTTGAGCTACAATCAAAATTCGCATCTAAGTCAATTAATTTAAAATGGCTTGAAAATATTTCCTGCTGAAATCTAAAAATCTTAAGATTTTTAGATTTTGAAATGAAAGAGAACTATATTTTATAGCTAAATCTAATTGTTTCTTATCATCCAAAAAAGCCTTTTCCATCTTTGCCCATAGTATTGTTAGTTGATATTGTGAAAATTTATTGGAATGTTCCTTTATTAAGTAATGATAAAAGTAAAAATTCGCTAGATTTTTCTGAATAGTATTGTCACTCTTACTGGATATATTGTAACCGCTATTTCTGAAAAGAACAGTGCTGCTGCTTACCGAATAAATATTCTCAAAATCGGAAAATTCCAATATTGCCAGATCGTCTGTATGCCATGCAAGCGGGAATTCTTTAAATCGTTCAATTATTATTTTCTCCTTTCTAAAAATATATTCACTTAAAGAGCTACGAGTCAAACCCTCCAATCTTCTAAATAAAAAGTCGATGCTATTTTCAATTAATGGATGATCATAAACATTTGAAATAGCAGTACCAGTTTCATTAATCACCTGTGATGAATAACGAAAAACATTAATATCAAGCTTTGTAATCTCTTCCAAATTATTATAAAAATCACTAACACAATTAACACCTAATACATCGTCATCACCCATTAATAATACCCATTCTTCTTCTTCAACAAGAGATATACACCGTTCCCATTGCTTTACCAAAGATGTCATACCTAGATTATTGGGAAATTGTTCATATGTGATATCTATGTTACCTCTAAATTGATTTATTAGCTCTTCTGGATCATTTGGGCTAAAATCATTGCCTATATAAACCTTAAAATCATTATTAGTTTGGGCAACCAAAGAATTTAAACAATCTTCTAAAAAAGTTATTTTATAATAGGGAATTACAATAGCCAATTTCATTAATTAAAAAAATTTTTTAACTTTCTACTTATGAAAGTATTTACTTTAAAAAGTGGAGTATTCTGTAATTGTAATAATTCGCCTTTAAACTTTAAACTCCTTTGATAATATCTTTTTACGAAAACAAACAATAAGGTTTCATACTCATCTTGTGACAAATTCAATTTTAAATATCCCAACGCTTCTATATGATCACTATACATACTTGTTGACATAGTAATACTTTTTTTATGTATTCTATATACTGCTAGAGGTTGATCTATAAAATAAACTAAAGGATCCTTGTTAAAAATATAAATCCACATTAGCCAATCTTCTTTAGACCTAAGAGATGTAGGAAAAATGAAATCCTTAAGGATAGATGATTTTATTAATCCAGTATGTATGGGTATGGAAAAACCATCATCCCACTGATATAGTACATTAATTAAATTAAACTTATCTAACTGGAAATCACAATAAGGAGGTAGATACTTATTTTTCTTATCATCAAACAACTTAAAATTTGAAAAAACAACATCAAGTTTAGAATTATGTTGTATGACTTCTATTGATTTTTCTAATTTTTTACTCTCCAAAAAATCATCTCCATCTAAGAATTGGATATAAAAACCCTGAGATTCTTCAATACCCTTGTTTCTAGAAAATGACACTCCAGAATTTTCATGATAAAAATATTTAAAACGAGAATCCTTATCAACAAAATATTTAATTTTTAAAAAAGATTTATCACTAGATCCATCATCTACTACGATGCACTCCCAATTCTTATATGATTGTAATAATATAGATTCTAAAGCCTTGGTAATATATTTTTCCTGATTATAACAGGTTACAATTATGGATATAAGCATAGATTTAAATTGGGCTATTTCAAATTAAGACAAACCATATTCTAATTTTATTTCTTTAATCGCTTCTAACCACTTTAAACCGTATTCTCGATCGGGTT
>CAZWSP010000111.1:0-11322 GCA_964636585.1 uncultured Antarcticibacterium sp. | reverse complement strand
TGCTGAAGGAGAAAGCCATTCTATGCTTGATAGCACCTATAAAGGAAAGAAATTTTATGATGGATTGATCTTTCACAGAATTATAAAAGATTTCATGATCCAAGGTGGAGACCCAACTGGAACAGGAAGTGGAGATCCAGGATACAAATTTCCAGATGAAATAGTAGATACCTTATCTCATACTGAAAAAGGAACTTTATCTATGGCTAACGCAGGTCCAGGAACTAATGGAAGTCAGTTTTTTATCACCCTTGCTCCTACTCCATGGTTAGATGGAAAACACACCATTTTTGGTAAGATAGTAGAAGGTCAAACTGTAGTAGACAGTATTGGACAAGTTAAAACTGTTGCTGGAGATAAACCTGAAAAAGATGTTGTACTGGAAAGT
This sequence comes from uncultured Antarcticibacterium sp., assembly GCA_964636585.1. Classification (GTDB taxonomy): domain Bacteria; phylum Bacteroidota; class Bacteroidia; order Flavobacteriales; family Flavobacteriaceae; genus Gillisia. The sequence goes on along the minus strand of CAZWSP010000111.1, from coordinate 10,934 downwards.
GTAAAGATCATTCGTAAAGGAAAAGACGCTAAAAATTTCAAAGCTGTAGCCGTATTTGAAGATAAATTGGCGAAAGCAAAAGTAGAAGGCGAAAAAAGAGAAGCTACGATGGCTGCAATGAAAAAGGAAAATGTAGAAAAATTCACTTCCTTAAAGGCTGAAGCTAAAGAATTAGAAAGCGGCGTTAAAATTCATTTCTTAGAAAAAGGTGAAGAAACTAAAATTCCAGATGGATCAATGATATTGGTTAATTATTCTGGTTATTTTGAAGATGGAACATTATTCGACACTAGCTACCAAGATGTGGCAGAGAAAAATGGTGCATTAAATGTTGCAAAAAGAGATCAAAACGGTTACCAACCAATGCCAACCAAATATGGTCCAGATGCTCCTATGATCGCTGGATTTAAAGATGCATTAGCTGCAATGAATGTTGGAGATCACGCGTTGGTATTTATACCTTCTCATTTAGCTTATGGTGAAAGAGGTGCTGGTGGAGTTATTCCTCCAAATGCCGATCTTATCTTTGATATTGAAATAGTGAAGATTCAGGAGTAAATTCTGAAGTATAGAATTAAAAATCCCGCTCCTTTTAGGTAGCGGGATTTTTTTATTTCTTTATTTTAAGAATTAAGTCATACTGAGTTTGTCGAAGTTTGAACATATTACCCTCAATTATAAAAAGGTTTCGACAGGCTCAACCTGACAATTGTTTTTCATAATGAGCTTGTAGAAGTATGAAAAAATTTCTTTCAACTAAAAAGGTTTCGACAGGCTCAACCTGATAATTAGTTGTCATACTGAGCTTGTCGAAGTATGAAAATTTTTCTTTCAACTAAAAAGGTTTCGACAGGCTCAACCTGACAATTAGTTGTCATACTAGCTTGTCGAAGTATGAATAATTCCATGACTTAAAAAAGGTTTCGACAGGTTCAACCTGATAATTGGTTGTGATACTGAGCTTGTCGAAGTTTGAACATCAAACTTTACTTCAACTAAAAAGGTTTCGACAGGCTCAACCTGACAATTGGTTGTCATACTGAGCTTGTCGAAGTATGAAAATTTTTCTTTCAACTAAAAAGGTTTCGACAGGCTCAACTTGACAATTTGTTGTCATACTGAGCTTGTTGAAGTATGCATTCTAAACACTTATTTCTTCGGAATATTTTTTAATATCTCTAAAACAAATTCCCAGTATTTTTGGGAAGATGAAATACTTGCGCGCTCGTCTGGAGAGTGTGCCCCACGAATGGTTGGTCCAAAAGAGATCATATCCATCTCTGGATAATGACTTCCTATAATTCCACATTCCAAACCGGCATGACATGCCGCTACATCTGCTTTTTCATTAAATAACTTGGTGTACAATTTATCCAACACCTTCAAAATATCTGAATCTCTGTTTGGTGCCCAACCTGGATAATCTCCAGATAGAGAAACCTCAAATCCTGCTAGTTCAAAAACTGCTCGTAAAGAATTGGTTAGATCATCCTTAGAAGTTTCTACAGAAGATCTGGTTAAACACTTAATATTAACCGTTCCGTTTTTAACTTCTACTTTGGCGATGTTGTTAGAAGTTTCTACAAGACCTTCAATTTCTGGACTCATTCTAAAAACTCCGTTATGCGCAGCATAAACAGCTTTCAATAAAATTTCTTGAGTGTCCATAGCCATTACCTTAGCAGGAACTTCAACTTTTTCTACCTCCAAGTTCATCTTTGGCTCTAAATTCAAAAATTCAGCTTGAATCGATTCAAACTCATTTTCTAGTTCAGATTCGAAAGCCTTGATCTGAAAATCGTCTACTAACACGGTAGCTTCACTTTCACGAGGAATTGCGTTTCTAAGTCCGCCTCCACTTATTTCAGCAATACGAACACCAAAATTTTCGGATGCATTATAAAGCAACCTATTCATTAATTTGTTGGCATTTCCTAAACCTTTAATAATATCCATCCCAGAATGTCCACCTTGTAATCCGTTCAAAGTGATCTTAAAGGCACTCATTCCTTCTGTGGTTTCCTCTTCTTTATACCTTCTAGTAGCGGTAACATCTACTCCCCCGGCACAACCAATCCCAATTTCATCATCTTCTTCGGTATCCAGATTTAAAAGAATACCTCCTTTTAATAAGCCTGGCTCTAAACCTTTAGCACCCGTCATTCCGGTTTCCTCATCTATTGTGAAAAGAGCTTCAATTGCAGGATGCGCAATAGTATCACTTTCCAAAATAGCCATGATAGTTGCCACTCCTAATCCATTATCTGCACCCAAAGTAGTTCCTCTTGCACGAACCCAATCTCCATCTACATACATTTGGATCCCTTGAGTATCAAAATCGAATTGGGTTCTGTTATTTTTTTGATGCACCATATCAAGATGAGACTGTAAAACCACCGCTTTTCTATCTTCCATTCCAGAAGTAGCTGGCTTTTTGATTATTACATTCCCAACTTTATCTACAATAGTTTCTAATTTTAATGTATTTCCAAAATTCTTCATGAATTCAATTACCCGTTCTTCTTTTTTAGAAGGTCTAGGAACTTCATTTAGATCGGCAAATTTATTCCACAGAATTTTGGGCTCCTGCGCTCTTATTTCTTCGTTCATAGTATTATTATTTGGTATATTCACAAAGATATTGGTAATTCACAAACCACGAAATTTTGTTGCAGTTTATTAGATTTAATTTGAAAAGTGAGAAATAGAACCAGCCTAATTTTAGCCATTTTATTGCCTTTACAAATAATTGCAATCAAGATCTTATCTGGTTTTCCAGAATTTATAGAAACTTGGTATAGCACAGGTTTGTATCCATACATTGCCAAAATAATGAGATTTTCTGTGGGACTTTTACCATTTTCATTGGGAGATCTATTATACACTTTCTTTATTATATCCATCATTCGATGGATTGTAATACGTGTGAAAACAGGATTCAAAAATTATAAAAAATGGTCTTTAGACCTGCTTGCAACCTTCTCTATAATATATGCGTGCTTCCATTTATTTTGGGGTTTAAATTATTACCGACTTCCTTTACACCGAACTTTAAAGATCAAGAACACTTATACAACAGAAGAATTAGTGTTACTAACCAGCACACTAATCAAAAAATCTAACAAGATTCATAGTAAGTTGGTAACCAACGATTCTTTAAAGGTGGAATACAAGTTTAAAAAAACCGCGCTTTTCAATACCACAATAGATGGCTACACACAATTAAGTAAAGATTATCCGAAGCTTAGTTATAACGGCCATAGTTTAAAGCGTTCCCTTTACAGCATACCTTTAACGTATATGGGCTTTAATGGATACCTGAATCCGTTAACTAATGAAGCTCAGGTGAATACACAAATTTTACGATACAAGATTCCCACAACCGCCAGCCATGAAATAGGACATCAGTTAGGATTTGCAAAAGAAAATGAAGCTAATTTTATTGCTTGTCTGGCCACCATGAATCACGACGATCCCTATTTCCAATACTCGGGATTCACCTTTGCTTTGCGCTATTGTTTAAATGAATTATATATTCGGGATCAGTGCAAAGCAGATGAACTTATTAAAACCCTCCATCCCGGAATTTTAGAGAATTATAAAGAGGTTCGAGATTTCTGGGAAACACATAGAAACCCAATAGAACCTTTCTTCCAAGTTACTTATAACGGATTCTTAAAAGCCAACAATCAGGCAGAGGGAATGAAAAGCTATAGTTATGTTGTAGCCTTATTGGTGAATTATTTTGACGATGTAGAAAATGCCTTCTAAGCCTTCCGGCTATTTAATTTAATATCCTTAATTTCAGCTTTCCTAATTTTATAGGCATTACAACTAAAACCATTTATTTTATGAAGTTAAAATTATTACTCTACTCCCTAATTCTGGCAGGGTTACCTATTCAAGCTCAGGATTATTTTCCAAAAAATGATGGTGTAAACACCGAGAATACAAATTTCACCGTTCTTGAGAACGCAAAGATTCACGTAGATCCTAATACCGTTATAGAAAACGGAATGATCTCTATGAGAGAAGGCAAAATAGTTGCCGTAGGAAAGAACATTAACATACCGAAAAATTCGATTAAAATAGATCTTAAAGGAAAGGATGTATATCCTTCATTTATCGAGATTTATAGCGATTTTGGAATGAAAAAACCAACTAAAGCAAGCGATGGAAATGGGCAACCACAGTACGATGCTGCTCGCGAAGGCTATTATTGGAATGATCATATTAGACCTGAAACCAATGCTTTGGAATCCTTCAGTTTTAATAAATCTGAAGCAGAAAAATTTCAGAAGAACGGATTTGGTGTTGTAAACACACATATGGCAGACGGAATTATGAGAGGAACCGGAATATTGGTGAGTTTAAATACCGAAGGTTCTGAAGGAGATAGAATTTTAAAGGATCGGTCTGCAAACTTTTTATCTTTCGACAAAAGTGTACAATCCAATCAGTCCTACCCAACTTCTATCATGGGAGCAATGGCTTTACTAAGACAAACTTATATGGATGCGGCGTGGTACGCAAATGGAAATACAGAAAATAAGGATCTTGCATTAGAAGCTTTAAATAGAAATAAGAGCTTACCGCAGATCTTTAAAACCGATAATTTATTAGATGAATTTAGAGCCGACAAGGTTGGAGATGAGTTTGGAATTCAATACCTAATCTTTGGAAGTGGTAATGAATTTGAAAATATTGCTGAGGTAAAAAACAGCAATGCTACTTATATTATTCCGCTAGATTTTCCTGAAGCTTATGATCTTGAAAATCCGTTTATGGCTGATTATGTTAGCCTTCAGGATATGAAAAGATGGAATCAAGCGCCATCTAATCTTGCACAATTATCTAAGAACAATGTTCCATTTATTTTAACTACTTCTGGATTAAAGGATGAAAAGAAATTTAGAGAGAACTTGTTAAAAGCCATCTCTTATGGATTAGATAAAAATAAAGCTCTAGCGGCCTTAACAACTACTCCAGCAAAATTTTTAGGTGAAGAAAATACGCTTGGAGTTATTAAACAAGGAGCTTGGGCAAATTTCTTGATCACTTCTGGGGATATTTTTGAAGAAGAAACCATTCTTTTCGAAAATTGGGTTCAAGGTCAGAAAACAGTTCTGGAAAACATGAATACTGCTAATTTAGAAGGTTCTTATAAACTTCAGGTTGGTGCAGAGAATTATGATCTTAAAATTTCAGGTAAACCAAATGCTCCAAAAGCTGAAGTAAAGCTTGGTGACAAAAAAGTGACTTCTAAATTATCTTATAGCGATACTTGGATGCAATTAATGATCTCTTCTGCAGATTCTACTAAAACCGAATTCACTCGTTTAGTTGGAAAAGTTGGAGACGATCCTAAAAAGATCTCCGGGACAGCAATTTTAAGTAATGGAAAAGAAACCTCTTTTACCGCTACCAGAACAGCAGATAAAGCTGAAGATGATAAGAAAAAAGAGGATAAGGATAAAAAAGAGATCCTTCCTGTGCTTCCTGTTACTTTTCCAAATATTGCGTATGGCTTTAATGAACTTCCAAAACAACAAGATCTTCTATTTAAAAATGCTACTGTTTGGACCAATACAGATAAAGGGATCATGCAACAAACCGATGTTCTTATTAAGAACGGTAAGATCTCTGGAATTGGAACTAATTTAAATGCAGTCGGTGCCACGGTGATCGATGCAACTGGAAAACACTTAACAGCTGGGATTATAGATGAACATTCTCATTTAGCTGCTTCAGCAATTAACGAAGCTGGACATAATTCTACTGCAGAAGTAAATATGGAAGATGTTATAGATCCTTCAGATATCGACATTTACAGAGATCTTGCAGGTGGTGTTACCTCTATTCAGTTATTACATGGTTCAGCAAATCCAATTGGTGGGCGTTCTGCAATTCTGAAATTAAAATGGGGAACTACTCCAAAGGACATGATTTATACAGACTCGCCAAAATTCATAAAATTCGCTTTGGGAGAAAATGTAAAGCAATCTAATTGGAACAGCACTAGCAGATTTCCACAAACTAGAATGGGTGTAGAACAAGTTTTCACCGATTATTTTAGTAGAGCCAGAGATTATGAAGCTGCTAAAAAAACCGGGAAATATAGAAAAGATCTGGAAATGGAAACTTTAGTAGAGATCTTGAATGTAGAGCGTTTCGTGACAAGTCACTCGTATGTGCAAAGTGAAATTAATATGTTGATGAAAGTTGCTGAAGCTTTCGACTTCAGAATAAACACTTTTACTCACATTTTAGAAGGTTACAAAGTTGCAGACAAGATGAAAGAGCATGGAGCAGGTGCTTCCACTTTTTCTGACTGGTGGGCGTATAAGTATGAAGTTAAAGATGCTATTCCTTACAACGCAGCTATCATGCATAATGCAGGTCTTACAGTAGCAATTAACAGTGATGATGGTGAAATGAGCCGACGATTAAATCAAGAAGCTGCAAAAAGTGTGAAATATGGTGATATTTCTGAAGAAGAAGCATGGAAGTTTGTTACTCTAAATCCAGCAAAATTATTGCACATAGATAATCGTGTTGGTAGTATTGCCGCAGGAAAAGATGGAGATGTTGTGCTTTGGTCTGGAAATCCGCTTTCTATTTATAGCAAAGCAGAAAAAACAGTGATAGAAGGAACGGTTTATTTCGATCTGGAAAAAGACAAACAACTTAGAGAAGAAATTGCACAGCAAAAAAACATGCTTACAGGACAAATGTTAGCCGCTAAAAATGGAGGAGCTAAAACTCAGCCTGCTACCAAGAAGGAAGATGTGCGAATGACTTGTGACACTTTGGAAACTTATTAAAAAATGAAAACAATGAAAAAATTCAATATAACATTAATATTTGGTCTATGCTTGTTTTCGGGTGCTATGTTTGCCCAGCAAACTCCAGCTCCAGTACAATCTGAAGCAGTTACCATTGTAGGTGCAACTGCCCATATTGGGAACGGTAAAGTGATCGAGAATAGCCTTATAATTTTCGAAAATGGGAAATTAACGCAGGTTTTAGATGCCACTACTACCAAGATGCAATACCGCGGAACCATTGTACACGCAGATGGTAAACATGTATATCCTGGAATAATAGCTCCAAATTCAACTTTAGGTTTGGTAGAAATAGATGCCTTAAGACAAACCGATGATGAAGATGAAATTGGTGAAATGTTACCGCACATTAATAGTCTTCCTGCATATAATGCCGAAAGTCAGGTGGTAGAAAGTATGAGACCTAATGGAGTTTTGGTTGGAGAAATTGTTCCTCGAGGAGGAACTATCTCAGGAACTTCATCTATCGTACAATTTGATGCCTGGAATTGGGAAGATGCTGCGATCCAGAAAGAAACGGGACTTCATATTAACTGGCCAAATAGTTTTAAGCGAGGAAGATGGTGGCTTGGAGAGCCAAGAGGAATGAAAGCCAACGAAAAATATGCAGAAGAAGTTTTAAACCTTACTCAGTTCTTCAATAATTCTAAAGCCTATTTAGCAGGAGATCAAAAACAAGAAAATCTTCCTTTTAAGGCTATGGAAACCATTTTCTCCAATGGAAAAAAGGTGTTTATACATGTAGATGGCGAACGAGAAATTGTGGATGCTATTCAGTTTAAAAAAGATCAGAATTTAAAAGATATGGTTATTGTTGGTGGGTATGATGCATTGAATGTAGCCGACCAGATAAAGGCTGCAAACATTGCAGTTCTCGCACCTCGCCCGCATAGTTTACCGAATCAGGCAGATGAAGATTATGATTATAATTATAAACTTCCGAAGTTATTAGCAGATAAGGGGATTTTGGTTGGTCTAGAAACCAGTGGTTCTATGGAACGTATGAGTACACGTAATCTTCCTTTTTATGCAGGAACTGTTGTTGCGCATGGGATGGATAAAGAGCAAGCCTTACAAATGATAACTTTAAACAATGCTAAGATCTTAGGAATAGACGCAACTTTGGGATCTTTAGAAGTTGGAAAAGATGCTACCCTTTTTATAAGTGAAGGAGATGCGTTGGATATGAGAACTAACAAATTGGTGAAAGCCTTTATTAAAGGAAGAGACCTTAGTTTAGAAAGTCACCAAACAGAATTATATCACAGATATTCCGAAAAATATCATCCGGAAAAAACCGAATAACGAGCTAATTCCAAATACAATTTTGAATATGAACCTCTGATAATTTCAGAGGTTTTATATTTGTGAATAATTTTAAGTACTTACTTTTACACTATGATCAAAGAAATTTCTAGTTTACAAAATCCGTTAGTTAAGAGATTGCTTCAGCTTCAGGAAAAATCGAGAAATCGTAAGAAAGAAGGCGTTTTTTTAGTTGAAGGGATTCGAGAAATTCAGCTTGCTGTAAAGGGAGGTTATCAATGTGAAGAAATCTATTATTGTGATTCCCTCTTCCCTGCTGAAAATGTGAAGGGTTTAGTTGAAGGACTTCAAACCATTACAGAGTTCACTGCAGAAGTTTATGAGAAAATCGCGTACCGCGGAAGTACCGAAGGGGTGATGGGTTTATTTAAAGCAAAAGACCTTTCTTTAAGTGCGCTAGATCTCACTTCACAAAATTTATTGATCTTAGTTGCTGAAGCTCCCGAGAAACCTGGAAATATTGGCGCGATTCTTCGTACTGCAGATGCAGCAAAAGTACATGCTGTGTTAATTGCAAATCCAAAAACAGATCTTTTTAACCCGAATATTATACGTTCTAGCATAGGTTGCGTTTTTACGAATAAGGTTGCAATGGGAACAACTTCAGAGATCATCGACTTTTTAAAAGAGAATAAGGTTGCTATTTATGCTGCGGAATTAAAAGCTTCAAAAAATTACGACGAAATAGATTACAAAAATTCTACCGCGATCGTGGTAGGCACTGAAGCTACAGGATTAAGCGAAGAATGGCTGGAAAATTCAGATCAAAATATCATTATTCCAATGCAGGGAGAAATAGATAGTATGAATGTTTCTGTAGCTGCCGGAATATTAATTTTTGAAGCGAAAAGACAACGCGGATTTTCAAAAATATAACTTCGGAAAAAATTCATTTTAATAATTTTCTAAAACGAATAGTACGTGAGTGCACAAACCATTTTCTATATAATAATTGCCATTATTCTAATCGATTTTGTGATCGATAAAATTGTGGATGCTTTAAATGCTAAGAAATTCAAGGATCCTGTTCCAACAGAACTAAACGATGTTTACGATGAATCTGAATATACTAGATCTCAGAATTATAAAAAAGAGCGCTACCAGTTTGGGATAATTACTTCTACTTTTTCACTGTTGACTATTTTAATTTTCTTGTTCTTAAATGGATTTGCATTTGTAGATGGAATTGCAGCAAGTTATACTGAAAATGTCATATTTAAAGCATTAATATTTTTTGGAATAATCATGTTTGCCAGTGATATTCTTACACTACCCTTTTCCTATTACAGCACTTTTGTGATCGAAGAAAAGTATGGTTTTAATAAGACCACCAAAAAATTGTTCTTTTTAGATAAATTAAAGTCATGGGTTTTAATGGCAATAGTTGGCGGTGCTATTTTATCATTGATCATCTGGTTCTATCAACTAACCGAAAATGATTTTTGGTGGTATGCCTGGATTCTGGTTACGGTGATCATTCTGTTCACCAATATGTTCTACGCAAAACTAATCGTGCCTATTTTCAATAAACAATCTCCATTAAAAGAAGGTTCCTTACGGTCTAAGATTGAAGCCTATGCTGAAAAAGTTGGGTTTAAATTGGATAATATTTTTGTGATAGATGGTTCTAAACGAAGCACTAAAGCCAATGCCTATTTCTCAGGTTTCGGAAAGGAAAAACGAATCACACTTTATGACACCTTAATTTCAGATCTTGAAGAAGAGGAAATAGTGAGTGTTTTGGCACATGAAGTTGGGCATTATAAACGAAAACATATTGTGGTAAATCTAATAGCTTCTATTGCTACTACTGGTTTAACTTTATGGTTGTTATCTCTATTTGTTGGGAATGAAACGCTATCTCAAGCCTTGGGAGTGGAAAAACCGAGTTTTCACATTGGATTTATCGCCTTCGGATTGTTATATAGTCCAATTTCGGAAATTACCGGATTGATCATGAATTTTCTCTCCAGAAAGTTTGAATATCAAGCAGATAATTTTGCAAAAAATACTTATCAGGAAGATTATTTGATCTCCAGTTTAAAGAAGTTATCTAAATCTAGTTTAAGTAACTTAACTCCGCATAAGGCCTACGTTTTTATGCATTACTCACATCCCACATTGTTGCAAAGAATAAAAAATTTAAGAGGGTAGTTTGTAGTTGTTTCTTTATATTGTTAATCGTATTTTTAAATCATGACAGAAGCTGCAATAGAAAAAGAAAATAAGGAAATTGCCCGCCAGTATAAAGAGCTGCTTCGTATTAGTTATAGAACGCTTTCTAAGGAGGACAAGAAATTAATAAGGTTAGCTTTTGATACTTCTGTGGAAGCACATAAGGATCAGCGGAGAAAATCTGGGGAAGCTTATATCTTTCATCCCATTGCTGTTGCTAAAATAGTAGCTTCAGAAATAGGGCTGGATGCCATATCTATAGCCGCAGCATTACTTCACGATGTTGTAGAGGACACCACTTATTCTTTACTGGAGATCGAACAGATGTTTGGTAAAACGGTAGCGCTAATCGTGGATGGACTTACCAAGATCTCTCACCTTCAAAATCAGCAAGACAAAGATGTTTCTCTGCAAGCCGAAAACTTCAGAAAAATGTTGCTTACACTTAATGATGATGTACGAGTTATCATTATAAAGATCGCAGATAGGTTGCATAATATGCAAACTATGGATTCTATGCGACCTGATAAGCAGGTTAAAAGAGCTTCAGAAACCCTTTAAATTTATGCTCCATTACCCCATAGAATT
>CAZWSP010000110.1:0-11432 GCA_964636585.1 uncultured Antarcticibacterium sp. | reverse complement strand
CTCGAACCCAGGACCCTCTCCTTAAAAGGGAGATGCTCTACCAACTGAGCTACCAAATCCTCGCTTGCGTTGTTTTGCAAATGCGGGTGCAAATATACTATCATTAATTTATTTTTCAAGAGGAATTTGATATAAATTTGCAAATGTTTTAAATTAATATCTAAACGTCTCTTTTTCAGTATGAAAATATTTCTATCAGGTTATATGGGTTCAGGAAAATCTGTTGTTGCAAAGCAATTAGCCGAAATTTCCGGATTTCCAATTATAGATCTCGATGATCAAATAATCATCATAGAAGGGAACTCTATAGCCGATGTTTTTCAGAAAAAAGGCGAATTGTATTTCAGAAAATTAGAAACCAGAGTTTTGGAAGACGTTTTAGAAGAGCCAGCTTCGCTAATTGTCGCTTTAGGTGGAGGAACTCCTTGCTATGGAACCAACCTTGATCTTATTAAAAGTTTTACTGAATGTAAGCTCATATATCTAAAAGCTTCAGTTGAATTTCTAGTGAAGAGGCTTTTTAATGAAAAGGAAAAAAGACCGATGATAAGTCATCTTCAAACCATGAACGATCTGGAAGATTTTGTAAGGAAGCATTTGTTTGAAAGGGGTTATTATTACAGTCAGTCTAATCTTGTAGTTAATGTTGAAAATAAATCACCAAAGGAAATTGCTGCTGAAATAATCGAGAAATTAAAGTAACTCTACTTTATCCTTGCCCTTAGAAAAATTAACTTTCACCATTTCGTTTAGAGAGGTGGATAATGAAATTCCTTTAAAATCTGCTTTTACTGGATATTTCTTATGACTTCTATCTACCAGAACTGCAGTTTTAAACTGCTTTAAAGGCACTTCTAAGAAGTGTTTGATTCCATAGATCAGAGTAGTTCCAGAATTTAGAACATCGTCTATTAGTACTATAGATTTGTCCTTGTATTCTTCAGAAGCAAGCGAAGTCTTTATTGGTTTCAACGGATTTTTCTTATCGATAATAACCTCACATAAAGTGATCTTTAACTCTGAAATTTCTTCAAGCACCAACTTTATTCTAGTGGCAAATAAGAATCCATTTTTGGCAATTCCAGCTAAGATCAGTTCAGTTTCATCTATATTACTCTCATAGATCTGATAAGCGATACGCTTTATTTTGTGCTCGATTTGCTCGTTGTTCAAAATTTTATTTACGCTTGGCATAGATCAATTATTTTTTTTAAAGATAAAAAACAATTCATTCCCAGCTCGAGGTGGAATAGAATTATAGCAATCTTCTAGTTTTTGAATAGTAAATAAACCTTCAAATAAATTTTTATAAGAATTAAGGTCTCCCCCATATGGAGGGCCAAATTTTGTGAGTTTAAAATTAAATAATACACCTACCAACTTCCCATCTGGCTTCAGTAGTTTATTCATTTGTGTAACGTATGCTTCCCTTAGTTCTGGATCTAAGGCGCAAAAGAATGTTTGTTCTAGAATGAGATCGAATTGGATTTCTAATTCAAAAAAATCCTTGTTGAGTAAATGATCATCTGGAAATGTTGGAATGCGTTTTTTAAAATTCAGCAACGGTTCTTTTGCAAAATCCAGTACAAACACATTTTTAAAGCCTTGCTTATAAAGATATTCAGCTTCATAAGAGTTTCCAGAACCCGGAATTAAGATCTTAATGTCTTTGTTTGGTAACTGATTTATATATTCCTTTAATGGTGGAGAAATACTTCCTAGATCCCATTTAGCGCTATTTTCCAGATATTTATTAGACCAATATTCCTTGCTCAAATTCATTGGTTAGATTCTTCTTCTTTGTTATCAACCTTAATTTCAGTTGCATCCTCTTTTTTCTCTCCTTTATCCTCGAACCAATCATCGATATCTCTTCTATCCTTTTTGGTAGGTCTTCCAACTCCTTTTTTACGGTAATAATCTTTAGAGTATTTGAGAAGTTCGGTTTTTTCGAATTCTTCTTTCGGAGTAATATCGTTCACGTAAAGCCCGACTAGCTTTGCGCCAAGCCTGCTCGTAGGCACATCTAGCACATCTATCTGATAATTAATCTGATTTTTTCTTACGGTGATCTTATCCTGTGGAAAGACCTCTCTGGAAGGTTTTACATTATCTCCCTTAATTTTTACTTTACCGGTTTTGCATGCATTGGTGGCTAAACTGCGTGTCTTAAAATATCGCACACACCATAAAAATTTATCAACTCTCATATTAGGCTCTTAAAACTGACTTAATCCTAAGCAAAAATACAAGATTATTGTATCTTGCCGCCTTAAATTTAGGTAATGATGAGATTGACAAAGTTGTTTATTTTAATAGCATTTTTAAGTATAACTGTTGTGTCCTGTAAAAAAGATGATGATGGGGACGATGTGGTTGAGGTAGTTTTACGTGATAAAGGAGAACAAGCAATTGCAGATGATGAAGCATTAATTGCTTATTTACAAACACATTTCTATAACGAAGAAGATTTTGCAAGCCCTACAGAAGGATTTGATTACGTTGTTAAGTTTGATACCATTTCTGGAGACAATGCAAATAAAACACCTTTAATAGAGTCAGATCTATTGACTTCTAAGGTGATCACTCGTGATGAAGTAGATTATAAGATCTATATACTTAAGATAAGAGAAGGTGCTGGAGACAAACCAACTTTTGCCGATTCTACTTATCAGAATTACAAAGGAGAACTTTTAAACGGAGTAAAATTTGATCAGGCAAATACGCCAATCTGGTTCGATATTCAGGGATATATTGGATCTACTATTTCTAATGGTCAATCGGTTTTACAGAAAAGAGGTGGTGTAATTCCTGGTTTCGCTGCGGGTGTTACAGAATTTAGGGAAGCTTCTGGTTTTACCTTGAATGATGATAATACAGTGAAGTGGAATGATGATTATGGGATTGGTGCCATATTTTTCCCTTCCGGCCTTGGATATTTTGCTAGTGCTTCAGGAGCAATTCCTTCCTACAGTCCATTAATATTTAGCTTTCAACTTTTTGGAGTTAATGAAGCAGATCATGATGGGGATGGAATACCTTCTTATATGGAAGATCTAGATGGAGATATGAACGTGTTTAATGATGACACCGATGAGAATAACTATCCAAACAATTCTGATGCCGATGATGATGGTGATGGAACTCCTACGAGAGATGAAATTGTTATTAATGAAGATGGATCTATAGAATTTCCAGACCAAAATGGAGATGGTGTTCCAGATTACTTGGATAAGGAAACTTTTTAAATAGAAATATTTAAGCATAAAAAAAGCCACGAAATTATCGTGGCTTTTTTTATGTCTAATGGGTAGGGTTAATTAAACGAATAGGAAACACTTAAGATCCATTGTGAAGGTCTAGAATCAATTTTGAAATTCCGATCTGTGGCAGCTTCCCCAAATGCATTATTCTCTTTTAGAGCGCCTTCATAGCGAGCATCAAATCCTAAGCTTCCCAATTTTAATCCAAGTCCAACTTGGTAGCCCATGGTAATTTCATCTTCAACATCAGAGATCTTCAAATCTGTGTTCTCTAATTTATTTTTCATGATATATTGAAAAGAAGGTCCTGCTTTAATATTTAAAGGTCCCAAAACATTTAATCCTAGAAGAATTGGTGCATCAACTTTATCAACTCTATTGTCAAATGTTGTGTATTCTGTATTTAGTCTAGTGTAAACCAATTCTGGTTGAAGAAAGATTCCAAGAAATTCCAATTTCGCAAATCCTCCTAAATGAAAACCTGTTTTGTCTTTACCATTAATAACGGTGGAGGCGTCTCCCATAACCTGAGAATAATTTTCGTACTCACCAGTTGCTCCATAGTTTAGACCTCCTTTTATTCCGTAAGAAACTTGCGCCATTGCATTCCCGCTTATTAGAATTAGCGCTATTATCATTAATTTTTTCATGTATGCTATTTTAATATTGAATTCATTAAACGCATTTAACGTGCCTAATATTTTCTCCTTTAATAAAAAAACCCTTCAAACATTATGATTGAAGGGTTTAAAATAAATTTTGAATATATTTTATTTGCGGTTTATCACTTTTTTTGAAGCCTTTACAATAGCTTCAGCATTTAAACCATACTTCTCCATAAGTTGCTCCGGAGTTCCACTTTCTCCAAAAGTATCTTTAGTGGCAACAAATTCTTGCGGAGCAGGGAAATGTTCTACCAATGTTCTAGAAACACTTTCACCTAAACCTCCTAAGAAGTTATGTTCTTCTGCAGTAACTACACAACCAGTCTTTTTAACCGATTTTAATATAGCTTCTTCATCTAAAGGTTTTATGGTGTGAATATTTATTACTTCAGCACTAATACCGCTTTCGTTTAATTGCTCTGCAGCTTGTAAAGCTTCCCAAACCAAATGGCCGGTTGCGATAATAGTTACATCGGTTCCTTCAGTTAAATTAACTGCTTTCCCAATTTCAAATTTTCCATCTTCAGGAGTGAAATTAGCCACTTTTGGTCTACCAAATCTTAGGTAAACAGGTCCTTCAAATTCTGCAATTGCAAGGGTAGCCGCTTTGGTTTGATTATAATCGCAAGTATTAATAACGGTCATACCCGGAAGCATTTTCATTAACCCGATATCTTCTAATATTTGGTGTGTTGCTCCATCTTCACCTAGAGTAACTCCCGCGTGAGATGCGCATATTTTCACATTCTTTCCTGAATAAGCAACACTTTGTCTGATCTGGTCATAAACTCGACCTGTAGAGAAGTTGGCAAAGGTTCCAGTAAATGGAATTTTTCCACCAATGGTCATTCCGGCAGCAATTCCAATCATATTGGCTTCAGCAATTCCTATTTGGAAGAAACGCTCTGGATGATTTTTTTTAAAATCGTCCATTTTTAAAGATCCTGTTAAGTCGGCACATAAGGCTACCACATTTTCATTGGTTTGCCCTAATTCTGTTAAACCTGCTCCAAAACCCGATCTAGTATCTTTATTTCCTGTATTTGTATATTTTTTCATGATGCTTTGATAAACTTTCTAAAATGAAAGGGTTATTGAATTAATAATCTCCAAGAGTTTCTGGGTTCTGCGCTAATGCATTTTCCAATTGCTCGTCGTTTGGAGCAACTCCATGCCATTTATGAGTATGCATCATAAAATCTACGCCATGCCCCATTACAGTGGTCATTAAGATACAAACCGGTTTTCCTTTTCCAGTTCTGCTTTTAGCTTCTTTTAATCCTTCAATTACTTTAGAAATATCATTTCCTTCCTTCACCTCAAGAACATCCCAGCCAAAAGCTTCAAATTTAGCTTTAAGATTACCCATTGGTAAAACTTGTTCGGTAGCTCCATCTATTTGTTGACCATTAACATCTATTGTAGAAATTAAATTGTCTATCTTGTTACCTGCGGCATACATGATAGCTTCCCAATTTTGGCCTTCTTGTAATTCTCCATCTCCATGTAAGGTGTAAACGATATGAGAATCTTTATTTAATTTTTTAGCTTCAGCAGCACCAATTGCCACAGATAATCCTTGACCTAAAGATCCAGATGCAATTCTAATTCCCGGTAATCCTTCATGAGTAGTTGGGTGACCTTGTAATCTAGAATTAATAAGTCTAAATGTACTAAGCTCTTTAACAGGGAAAAATCCACTTCTTGCCAGAACGCTATAAAATACTGGGGAAATATGTCCATTCGATAAAAAGAATAGATCTTCTCCAATTCCATTCATTGTAAATTTACTGCTGTATTCCATTACGTCTTGGTAAAGGGCAGTAAAAAATTCGGCGCAACCTAAAGATCCACCTGGATGTCCAGAGTTTACTTTATGCACTTGCCTTAAAATGTCTCGGCGAACCTGAGTGACAAAATCTTCTAATTCTTTTGTGTTTGGCATTGTTTGTTGTGTTGTTGTTTTTGATTGTTGCAAAAATAAGTTTTTAAATACGTATCGCAAAGTTAGAATCTGTCAGTTATCAACGATTTGTAATATTTAGCTAACAATTTTTAAATTCTCTGCTCTTTTATATGAGCTTTACTTAAGTATCTTTGCAGCTATTTAAAATATATTATGAAGTTTAGCCTTTTAGCCAAAGATCCGCAGAGTAGTGCCCGAGCAGGGGAAATAACTACAGATCATGGTGTGATTGAAACCCCGATTTTTATGCCTGTTGGAACCGTTGGTTCTGTTAAAGGTGTGCATCAGAGGGAATTGAGAGATGATATTAATCCAGATATAATTTTAGGAAATACCTATCATTTATATTTAAGACCTCAAACCGATATTTTGAAAAAGGCGGGAGGTCTTCATAAATTCATGAATTGGGATAGAAATATTCTTACCGATAGTGGTGGATATCAAGTCTATTCACTTTCAGAAAGAAGAAAGATAAAGGAAGAAGGTGTAAAGTTTAAGTCTCATATAGATGGTTCTTATCACACCTTTACTCCAGAGAATGTAATGGAAATTCAGCGTGTAATAGGAGCCGATATCATTATGGCTTTTGATGAATGTACTCCTTATCCTTGCGATTACAAATATGCCAAACGATCTATGCACATGACTCATAGATGGTTGGATAGATGTATAAGTCATTTAGAGAAAACTCCCTTCGAATACGATTATAGTCAGGCGTTTTTCCCGATTGTACAAGGAAGTACCTATACAGATCTTAGAAAGCAATCTGCAGAATATATAGCTTCGGTTGGAGCAGAAGGTAATGCGATTGGAGGATTATCTGTAGGGGAACCGGCAGAGGAAATGTATGCAATGACAGAAGTGGTTACTGCAATACTTCCTGAAGATAAACCAAGATATTTAATGGGTGTGGGAACACCGATCAATATTTTAGAGAATATCGCCTTGGGAATAGATATGTTCGATTGTGTAATGCCAACCAGAAATGCAAGAAATGGAATGTTGTTTACTGCTCATGGTAGTATAAATATTAAAAACAAAAAGTGGCAGGAAGATTTTTCTCCAATAGATGATATGGCGATCACTTTTGTAGATACAGAATATTCAAAAGCATATCTTAGACATTTATTTACCGTAAATGAATTACTTGGTAAGCAAATTGCAACAATTCATAATCTAGGTTTTTACCTTTGGTTAACCCGTGAGGCTAGAAAACATATCTTAGCAGGAGATTTTGCCAGCTGGAAAAATAAAATGGTGCAACAAATGAATAAGCGACTGTAAGTTGAAGATATTAGATTGGTACATACTTAAACGCTATTTAGGAACTTTTATCCTAATGCTGTTGTTGTTTATACCTATTGGTATCACTGTAAACTTAGCTGAAAAAATAGATAAGATTCTTGAGAATGAAGTTCCTTTTGTTGAAGTAGCTGCATACTATTTAGATTTTACTATTTATTTTGCAAACCTTCTTTTTCCATTATTCCTATTCTTATCGGTGATCTGGTTCACTTCAAAACTTGCAAATAACACCGAAATTATTGCGTTTTTAAGTAGTGGTGTTTCCTTTTGGAGATTCTTAAGGCCTTATTTAATTGGTGCTACAATCGTGTGTATTGGAGCTTTGATCTTGAGTATGTACTTGGCGCCAAGAGCCAGTAAAGGTTTTAATGAATTTAAATATCAATACCTTAAAAAAGGGGGAGAAGTCCAAGAGACTAGTGATGTATATAGGCAGATCAATGAAACTGAATATATCTATGCTAGCAACTTTCAGCCTAATACAAAATCGGCTAGAAATTTCACTTTAGAGCATTTTGAAGGAAATAAACTGAAATTTAAACTAAGTGCATCCAGACTTCAGTTTAATGAAGCAGATAGCACATATACGCTTACAAATTTTGACAAGCGAATAATTGGAGAAGAAGGGGATAAGATATTTCACGAACGAACCAAAGACACCTTATTACCATTCGAATTTGATGAACTTACCCCGCTTACTTATATTGCAGAAACTCTTAACTATAATGAGTTAAACACTTTTATAGAACAGGAAAGCAGAAGAGGTTCTGCCAATATGAACAGATATTTGGTGGTTGCTTATAAAAGATGGAGCTTACCTGTTTCAGCATTTATTCTTACAATTATTGCCGTTGCGGTTTCTTCTATGAAAAGAAGAGGAGGAATGGGAGTAAACTTGGCTTTAGGAATTTCTCTGGCTTTTATCTTTATATTTTTCGACAAGGTGTTTGGAACCTTAGCCGAGCAATCTACTTTTTCACCTTTAATTGCAGTATGGTTTCCAAATGTCACTTTTGGGATTCTAGCAATCTACCTTCTTTTCAATGCCAAGCGATAAATTAAAGAGTTACCTACACTTTCATGTAATTGTTTTTATTTGGGGGTTCACCGCAGTTCTGGGCGCACTTATTTCCTTAGATGCTGTGCCTTTGGTTTGGTACAGAATGTTACTTGCTAGTGGATTTATCTTCATTTATATTAAATGGAAAAAGAGGGATATAAAAGTGGCTCCTAGAAAGTTATTATTCTTAATAATTGCAGGTTTGGTGATCGCGCTTCACTGGCTTACCTTTTTTGGTGCAATTAAAGTTTCTAATGTCTCTATAACCTTAGCGCTTTTATCTACTGGCGCATTTTTCACTTCAATTTTAGAGCCTATATTTTATAAAAGAAAATTTGTGGGTTATGAGATTATCTTCGGATTATTAGTGGTGCTAGGGCTCTATATAATTTTTCAGGTAGAAACAGACTATACCCTCGGGATATTCATGGCCTTAGGATCTGCATTTCTAGCGGCAGTTTTTACTTTGATGAATGGGAAGCTCATAAAAAACACGGCTCCTTCAGTAATCTCTTTTTATGAACTTACCACGGGAGTTGTAGCGATAAGTTTTTATTTAATATATGTGAGTTTCAGCAGTAATTTCGCGAATGGGTTTAATTCTGAATTTTTCAGCATTTCTTCTGAAGACTGGATCTATCTCCTTATTCTGGCATCTGTCTGCACTGCATACGCTTTTATAGCTGCCGTAGCGGTGATGAAGCATTTAAGTCCTTATACCGTGATGCTAACAACAAATCTGGAACCTGTATATGGAATTGTCCTAGCCTTTCTAATCTTCGGAAGTAAAGAGCAAATGAATCCACAATTCTACTATGGCGCTGCATTAATTCTGGCTACCGTTATCTTAAACGGCTATCTTAAAACAAAACGAAAAATTAATAAGATATCTTAGGAAATCTTCCTTTTAAAGTTTGTTATATTTGTAGGCTAATTAAAAAACACAATAACTTAACATGGAATATTTAGATTTTGAATTACCCATTAAAGAGTTAGAGGAACAATACCAAAAGGCTTGTAATATAGGGGCAGAGAGTGATGTAGATGTTACTGCAACCTGTAAACAGATCGAGAAGAAATTAATAGAGACCAAAAAAGGTATCTATAAAAATCTTACGGCTTGGCAACGTGTTCAACTTTCAAGACATCCTAACAGACCATATACTTTAGATTATATAAAAGCAATTTGCGGAGATACATTTCTGGAATTGCACGGAGATAGAAATGTAAAGGACGATAAAGCAATGATAGGTGGCCTAGGTAAAATAGGAGACCAAAGCTTTATGTTTGTGGGTCAGCAAAAAGGTTTTAATACTAAGACAAGACAGTATCGAAACTTCGGAATGGCTAATCCAGAAGGATATCGTAAAGCGTTACGCCTTATGAAATCTGCTGAAAAGTTTGGAGTTCCTGTTGTTACTTTTGTAGATACTCCTGGAGCATATCCTGGTTTAGAAGCAGAAGAAAGAGGGCAAGGGGAAGCTATTGCAAGAAACATATTAGAAATGACGCGCCTAAAAGTGCCAATAATTGTAGTGATTATTGGGGAAGGAGCCAGTGGTGGAGCTTTAGGAATTGGAGTTGGAGATAAAGTACTGATGTTAGAAAACACTTGGTATTCTGTTATTTCTCCGGAATCTTGTTCTTCCATATTATGGAGAAGCTGGGAATTTAAGGAAATTGCTGCTGAAGCTTTAAAACTTACTGCAAAAGACATGCTTAAACAAAGCTTGATAGACGAGATCGTAAAAGAACCTTTAGGTGGTGCACATACCAACCGAGAAGAAACATTCAATACGGTAAAAAATACAATTTTAGCTTCTTATAAAGAGTTTCAAAACTTATCACCAAAAGAATTGGTGAATCAGAGGATGGAAAAATATTCTAATATGGGAGTGTTTAAGGATTAGTTCTCTCTTAGTCATACATTCAAAAAAATCCGAAGAAAAACTTCGGATTTTTTTGGCCTTATCAACAAAAATTTTAAGTTATCAACAGGTAGATTGTTCACTACCTGTGAACTAACTGCAACATTTTGTTTAAGATTATCTTAACAAATTATTTACATTCGTAGTATGGAAAAAGTCACAGCCCCCCAAAATCTAAAATATGGCCAAGGTAATGTTATTAATCTCGAAAAGGGAAAGATACCGCCACAAGCTGTTGATTTAGAGGAGGTTGTGTTAGGAGCGATGATGATCGACAAAAAGGGTGTGGATGAAGTAATCGACATCCTGCATGCTGATGTGTTTTACAAAACAGCCCATAAGTTTATCTATGAGGCAATATACAAGTTGTTTGAAAACACAGAGGCAATCGACTTATTAACCGTTTCTAACCAATTGCGTAAAGATGGTGTTCTGGATAAAGTTGGTGGTGAATATTATCTTATTCAGCTAACTCAAAAAGTGTCTTCTTCTGCGCATATTGAATTCCACGCAAGGATCATTCTTCAGAAATATATTCAGCGTAGCTTAATAAAGATCTCTAACGAGATCATCGAGGAGTCTTATGACGAATCTACAGATGTCTTCGATCTTTTGGATACAGCGGAATCTAAATTATACGAGGTTACTCAAGGAAATATCAAAAGATCTTCAGAAACTGCTCATAGTTTAGTAATTCAAGCGAAGAACAGAATTCAAGAAATTTCTAATAAAGAAGGTTTAAGTGGAGTTCCTTCCGGTTTTGATAAGTTGGATAAACTTACTTCAGGA
Organism: uncultured Antarcticibacterium sp.; assembly: GCA_964636585.1. Classification (GTDB taxonomy): domain Bacteria; phylum Bacteroidota; class Bacteroidia; order Flavobacteriales; family Flavobacteriaceae; genus Gillisia. The sequence continues at coordinate 456 of CAZWSP010000110.1, read as the reverse complement.
TGGCAACCGAGTGATCTTATTATTATAGCGGCTCGTCCAGGGATGGGTAAAACAGCCCTTACCTTGTCTATGGCTCGAAATATCGCGGTGGGACATAATATTCCAGTAGCATTTTTCTCTTTGGAGATGTCGGCAGTACAACTTATTACCAGACTTATTTCTTCTGAAACAGGTTTATCTTCAGAAAAGTTGAGAACTGGAAACTTAGAAACTCACGAATGGGAGCAATTAAATGTAAAAGTGAAGGATCTGGAAAAAGCTCCATTATTTATAGATGATACGCCCTCGCTTTCAATTTTCGATCTAAGAGCAAAAGCAAGAAGACTTTCTTCCCAACATGGAATAAAAATGGTGGTTGTAGATTACCTTCAGTTAATGACTGCTGGAAGTTCAGTAAAAGGAGGAAACAGAGAACAAGAAATTTCTACAATTTCCAGAAACTTAAAAGCTTTGGCT
>CAZWSP010000109.1:0-11555 GCA_964636585.1 uncultured Antarcticibacterium sp. | reverse complement strand
CGAAACGCAGCTGTCTAGCGGCGCTACTTCTGTGAGTTTTGCTTCAGTTCAATATATTTTAAATGAAGTTGAAAATGTTACCGATAAGAATATTCTTTTATTCGGAACAGGGAAAATAGGTAGAAATACCTGTGAGAATTTGGTGAAACATTCCAAAAATAGTCACATTACTCTTATCAACAGAACTAAGAACAAGGCTGAAAGAATAGCCGGAAAGTTCAATTTACAAGTTAAAGATTATGCCGATCTTCAGTCGGAAATTCGTCAAGCAGATATTTTAGTAGTGGCAACAGGAGCTCAAAATCCTACTATTTCTAAAGAATTGATCTACGCTAAAAAGAAATTATTAATTCTTGATCTTTCAATTCCAAAAAATGTATCAGATGATGTTATTGGGATGGAAAATGTAACCGTGGTGCATTTAGACCAACTGTCTCAAATGACCGATGCTACTTTGGAAAGAAGAAAAGAATTTATCCCTCAAGCGCAAGAGATTATTAAAGAAGTTGAAGGCGATTTCAACAAATGGCTTGAAATGAGAAAATTTGCACCTACAATTAAAGCTTTGAAAAAGAAGCTAAGAACAATGAAGGATGCAGAATTAGATTTCCAGAGTAAAAAAATAGTCGATTTCAATAGCGAGCAAGCAGAAATTGTTAGCAATAGAATTATTCAAAAAATAATGAATCATTTTGCCAATCACTTAAAAGATGATTCTAACACCTCAGATGAAAGTTTGGAGCTTATCCAAAAAGTATTTCAGCTGGAAGATTCCATATAATGAACAAAGTTATTAGAATTGGTACCCGCGATAGTGAATTAGCACTCTGGCAGGCAAAGACCGTTCAAGCAGCATTGGAAGAACTTGGGCATAAAACCGAATTGCTTCCTGTAAAATCTACCGGAGATCTAAATCTAGATCAACCCTTATACGAAATGGGCATCACAGGGATATTTACCAAAACCTTAGATGTTGCAATGCTTACCGGTAAAATAGACATCGCCGTACATTCTATGAAAGATGTACCAACTGCACTGCCAAAAGGTATTGTGGAGGCTGCGGTTTTAAAAAGAGCAAATTCAAAAGATATCCTTATCCATAAAGGTTTAGATTTTTTAAATGCGGAAGGCCTTATTGCTACCGGAAGTTTAAGAAGAAAAGCACAATGGTTAAATAGATATCCAACCCATAATTGTGTAGATCTCCGCGGAAATGTAAATACCAGAATGCAAAAGCTGAATGATAGCGACTGGAATGGAGCTATTTTTGCCGCTGCAGGACTGGAACGTATCAATCTAACTCCAGAGAATTCTTTAGACCTGGAATGGATGTTACCGGCTCCCGCACAAGGCGCCATGCTTGTGGTTGCTATGGAAAATGATACTGAAACCCGTGAAGTTTTAAAAGCATTAAATCATATAGAATCTGAAATTTGCGTACACATGGAGCGGGAATTTCTTAAGGTTTTAGAAGGTGGTTGTACCGCTCCAATTGGGGCTTTAGCAACATTTGAAGGAAACGAAATAAGCTTTAAAGGAGCTTTATTTAGTTTAGATGGCAAAAAACAAGTTTCTATAGAACGCAGAATTCCAATTGAGGATGCACCAAACTTCGGAAAAGAATGTGCTTTAAAAGTATTAAATAGTGGAGGAAGAGTTTTGATGGAAGGAATTAAACAAGCCTTAAATTAATAAGTATGGCTACCATCCTTTCCACAAAGATTCTTGCAGAAAATCAGAAACAATTACTTCTGAATTCAGGAATTGGCTTGGTAGAATATGATGCTATTACTATAGAATTCGACAATACCACGCTTGATGCGCCAATCCCAAGAAACCTGATTTTTACCAGTCAGAATGCTGTAAAAGGTTTTTTTTTACAATATCCTGAATTTCAAACTAGGGAAGCGCTCAACATATTTTGCGTAGGCGAAAAAACAAAAGCGCAGATCAAGGAAAACGGATATTCTGTAAATGCTTCAGCAAATTCCAGTAAAGAATTGGCAGAAATGATCGTAAATAAATTCAGTGAAAAAGAATTTCTTTATATCTGTGGTTCTATGCGTAGAGATGAATTGCCGGAACTACTTCAGAAAGAAAATATAAGTTTAGCGGAATTAGAAGTATACAAAACAACACTAAGTCCTAAGAAATTCAACAGTAGTTTTGATGGGGTATTATTCTTTAGTCCTAGTGGAGTACAAAGTTATTGCCAGGAAAATGATTTGAATTCGAGTGTTGCTTTTTGCATTGGCGCTACCACTGCCGCTGAAGCTAAAAAACACACCAACAATATAATTATCGCAAATAAGCCTAGTATTGAAAATGTGATCGTACAGGCGGTTAAAAAATATAAGAAATGATCAAGAACGACTTATTTTTAAGAGCATTAAAAGGGGAGACAGTAGACAGGCCACCAGTTTGGATGATGCGTCAGGCAGGTAGATATTTGCCGGACTTCATGAAATTGAAAGAAAAATATGATTTCTTCACCCGTTGTAGAACTCCTGAACTAGCAACCGAGATCACGGTGATGCCAATTCATCAGGTTGGACCAGATGCTGCTATTTTGTTCAGTGATATTTTGGTTGTGCCACAAGCAATGAATATAGAGGTACAAATGAAACCGGGTGTTGGTCCTTGGTTACCAAATCCCGTGCGTACTAGCAGAGATGTAGAAAAAGTATATGTGCCAGATGTACATGAAGAGTTGGGTTATGTTATGGACGCCATTAAAATGACCAAACAAGCCTTGAATGATGAGGTGCCTTTAATTGGTTTTGCAGGTTCTCCATGGACCATTTTATGCTACACCGTGCAAGGACAAGGTTCTAAGAATTTTGACATTGCGAAAAAATTCTGTTTCACCAATCCTGCTGCTGCACATACCTTACTTCAAAAAATTACCGATACCACTATTGCATATTTAAAAGCAAAAGTTGCAGCTGGTGTAGATGCCGTTCAAATTTTCGATTCGTGGGGAGGAATGTTATCTCCAACAGATTATCAGATATTTTCATGGCGATATATGCAACAAATTATAGATGCTTTAAAAGATGAAGTGCCCGTTATCGCATTCGGAAAAGGATGTTGGTTTGCGTTAGATGAAATGTCTAAATCTGGAGCTTCGGCTTTAGGAATAGACTGGACTTGTTCGGCAAGAAATGCTAGATATTTAACCGGAGGAAAGATCACCCTTCAAGGAAATTTTGACCCTTCAAGATTGTATTCGCCACCGGCAGAGATCAAGAAAATGGTTCATCAGATGATCGATGAATTTGGAAAAGACAGATATATCGTAAACTTGGGTCACGGAATTCTACCGGATATTCCAGTAGAAAATGCCCGTGCTTTTGTAGATGCGGTTAAAGAATATTCTAAATAGGCAGTTATGCTTAGCAAAGGTTTAAAAGACGAAGAAAATCAGAAGGTCAACGAGCTAATTGGTAAATTGATGGAGTTGGAATTTGTTCCGGATTTTTGGGAAAACGAACAACGAAAGAAAGTGAATGAGCTTTTATTCTCTACTCTTGGATTCACAATTACTGATCTAGAAACTTGGACTTCCGCAGAATTATTGATCAAATTGAAGCAATTAAACTTCGATTTTACCAATCTAGAAGAATTTGGTGATTTTCTATTAAAGATTATTCCATTTGAAGACGAGCAATATGAATCGCACTTGGCGAAAAGCACGATCGCCATTTATGAAACAGCTCAAATAGAAAGCAAAACATTTTCGTTTGGTTTAATTCAGAAATTAAATCAGGCAAAAGTATTAGTATAGATTAGCATGAAAAATAGGTTTTTCCAATACATACAGCAACTTCAAGATAGCATCACTTCTAAATTGGAAGAAATAGATGGCTCTGTAAAATTCAAGGAAGATCTATGGGAGCGCCCGGAAGGTGGAGGTGGAAGAACCAGAGTGATAGAAAATGGTGCCGTTTTTGAAAAAGGTGGAGTAAATATTTCTGAAGTTCACGGCCCACTCCCGGTAGCAATGCAACAATATTTTAAGGTAGAAGATGTAGATTTTTTTGCCTGTGGTTTAAGCTTAGTGCTTCATCCAAAAAACCCAATGGTGCCAACAGTTCACGCAAATTGGCGCTATTTTGAAATGTATGATAAAAGCGGAACTGTGGTAGATAGTTGGTTTGGCGGCGGTCAAGACCTAACTCCCTATTACTTGTTTGATGAAGATGCTACTCATTTTCATGAAGTTTGTAAAAAAGCTTGCGATGCGCACAGTCCTACTTTTTATACTGAATACAAGCAGAAATGCGACGAGTATTTCTGGAATACCCATAGAGAAGAAGCGCGCGGAATTGGCGGATTATTCTTCGATTATTGCAAAGCTTCCGAAGAGATGAGTATGGAAGATTGGTTCAATTTTGTTAGTGAAGTTGGAAATAGCTTTTTGGAATCTTATGTCCCAATTGTTGAAAAACGAAAAGATCTTAGTTATTCCAAAGAACAACGCGATTGGCAAGAGATAAGACGCGGACGCTATGTAGAATTCAATTTAGTGCATGATAAAGGAACCTTGTTTGGGTTAAAGACCAATGGCCGTATTGAAAGTATTTTAATGAGTTTGCCGCCACATGTGCAATGGGTTTATGATCATCATCCAGAGCCGGGAAGCCAAGAAGAGCGACTTTTGGAAGTGCTGGCAAAGCCTAAAGACTGGGCGGCCTAATTTAAAATTAAACAAATGAGTTTTCCTTCAGAATTTTATGACTACTTAAAGAGTCACACTTTACTTCAGATAAAAGGTGGAACTGAAAGAGATAGCTTTTTGAATATCTGGATGGTTGAAGTAGAAGGTAGAGTTTTTGCTAGAACCTGGAACAAAAGCGATAAAAGCTGGTTTACAGAATTCCAAGCAACCGGTGTTGGTGAGATAAAATATGGCAATTACATCATAAATGTAAAAGGAAAGAAACTTGACAAACAAGATCCTTTTAATAAGCTGATAGACCAAGCCTATCTTTTAAAATACAGCCAGGCAGAAAATATAAAATATGCTGAAGGCATTTCACAACCAGAATATGCCGATTATACGATGGAATTTTTTCCTGCATAAAAAAAACACTCTACTTTGTTACCAAATGCGAGATTTGGACAAAGGCTTTTTAATAATCTTTAATTAATTGAACATGTATCCATTACGAAGAAATAGAAGACTAAGAACCAACGAAACTATTAGATCTTTAGTTAGAGAAAATATTATCTCTCCAAACGATTTTTTAGTGCCCTTATTCGTGGTTGAAGGAAAAGGAGTAAAGGAAGAAATAGCTTCTATGCCTAACTATTTTAGATTCAGTTTAGATCTTTTAGAAAAGGAAGTGAAAGAACTTTGGAAACTTGGATTAAAGTCGGTGTTGCTATTTGTGAAAGTGCCAGATAATTTAAAGGACAATGCAGGAACTGAAGCTTTAAATGCTGATGGTTTAATGCAGCGTGCTATTATAACGGTTAAAAATGCTGTTCCCGAAATGTTGGTAATAACAGATATCGCGCTAGATCCTTATTCCTCTTTTGGACATGACGGCGTGGTTGCCGACGGAAAAATATTGAACGATGATACAACTGCTATCTTAGCAGAAATGTCGCTTTCTCATGCTATTGCCGGAGCCGATTTTGTGGCGCCAAGTGATATGATGGACGGAAGGATCTTCGAGATTAGAACCTTATTGGAAGACGAAGGATTTTATGATACGGGAATTATGAGCTATTCGGCAAAATACGCATCTGCTTTTTATGGCCCGTTTAGAGATGCTTTAGATTCGGCTCCCGGATTTGGAGATAAAAAAACTTACCAAATGGATCCTGCAAATAGAGAAGAAGCCATTCGAGAAACCATGATGGATATAGATGAAGGAGCAGACATAGTTATGATAAAACCAGGATTATGCTATCTGGATATTGTTCGTGAGATCAAGAACGCAGTTACCGTTCCTGTTGCAGTCTATCAAGTAAGTGGAGAGTATGCCATGATAAAAGCAGCTTCAGAAAAAGGATGGCTAAACCATGATGCAGTAATGATGGAGCAATTAACTGCAATTAAGCGTGCAGGCGCAAATATGATCGCAAGTTACTTCGCAAAAGACGCTGTAAAATTGATTTCTTAATCCATAAAAAATTAGCTAAATATTTTAATTGCGAATTCACTTTTAATGTACATTTGTTAAGTGAAAATCAAGAAGCTACATATTAGTATTCCTCTTCTGCTACTTACATTGTTTAATGTACTTAGCAGTTCTGCATTTTCTATTCCTTCGGAAACACTGGATCATAATTCCAGACATTCGTATATTTTAAAGTTAGAACAAAACACCAAAGCGATCTTTACTGAAGAGGCTTCGGTTATTGTTGTTATTGAATCTGCTTCAAATCCAGATGTTCTGGCTTCTGGAACATTCAAGCCAAACACCTTTACTTCTCTTGAAGTAATTCCCAGTTTTAGTACCTGTGAGCTGTTGCTGTATAGCCCAGATCTAAAGGAATTAATTTCACAGAATATATTCCCATTTCAATTCTTTTGGTAATTTTTTTTACTGAATTCAAATAAAATAATTTCAACAGCTTAGTTGAAGTTGATTTCGTTTGATTTCTAGTCTTCAGAAAAAAATAAAATAAACCAAATTCAGAATATCCCTTTTTAATCTTAAGCGCAATTGCAGCTTAAAATATTGGGGTTTTTTATCACACAATTCTAAAATTACACTAAAATGGAAAACGCATCTGCCATCATGGGCATCGCCTTACTAGCACTATTTGTTGTGCCTATAATTTTTATGATCATCAACCATTCTGCTAAAGAAAAGAAGGTTAAAAAGAGACTACACAGCCTTGCTGCTGAACATAATATGAAATTAGATCAAGTAGAGATCACCAATACTTTGTTGCTTGGTTTAGATAGTAACACTAAAAAGTTTTTGGTAATAGATCCTCAAGATCATTCTAAATACGAGGTAATAGATCTTAAAAATGTTGGACAAAGCGTGGTTGCTAAAGTTGGACATCAAGCCAAGATCGGAAATCAGAATAAACTTGCCTTAACCCGTATCGGACTTGAATTATTGAAAAATAATTCTCGCGAAAAAATGAAAGAAGTAATTTTTTATGATGAAGATGATAATGATAGTTTAGATGCCGATGCGCAATTGTTCAAGGCAAATAAATGGGATGAACTCATCAGAGAAAATCTATCCGCTTAGTTTAGTTTAGTTTTTTGTTGTTAGGTTTTTAATAAGGCTGCTGAGGGCCCATACCTTCAGCAGCTTTATTATTGATAAGAATTAAGTAGTTGATTCAAGACAAAAATAAAGGCTTAACGAATACTTAAGTTAAATACAGTATAGAATCCTTATTTTAGTTATCTAAAACCAATCGAAACTATGGGGATCCTAATTTTATATGCTACACTAGCTATTTTCTTTTCATTTATGTGTTCTATTTTAGAAGCAGTGCTGTTAAGCATTACTCCTACTTTTATCAGAATTAAAAAAAAGGAAGGAAAATCCTTTGCAACCACCCTTAACAATTTTAAAAAAGATATAGACAAACCGCTAATAGCTATTCTAACTGTAAACACCATCGCACATACTGTTGGTGCCATTTTAGTTGGAGTGCAGGCAGAAAAAGTTTTTGGAGATGAAGGTAATTCGGTTGGAATAGTATCTGCAATTATGACAATTGCGATTTTGATTCTTTCTGAAATTATTCCAAAAACCATTGGTGCTACCTATTGGCAATCACTTTCTAGATTCACGGCAATCACTTTAAAGATCTTATTATTTCCTTTGAAATATACAGGGATTCTTTGGTTAATGATGCTAACTACAAAACTTATTGGAAAATCTGCCCATGTAAGCACGATGAGTAAGGAAGAGTTTATAGCAATAACAGATGCTGCTGAAGAAGAAGGATTCTTTGAAGAAAATGAAACTACGGTGATCAAGAATTTATTGGTATTCAAATCTGTAAAAGCTAAAGATGTGATGACGCCTTTCTCGGTTGCTACTATAGAAGATGAATCTACCAGTATTGAAGCTTTCCACCGAGAGAATAAAAATTTGAAATTTTCCAGAATTCCAGTCTACAATGGCAAACCAAATAATATTACAGGATTTGTATTAAAAGATGATATTCTTGAAGAAATGATCGATGAAAAAGGCTTACAACCTTTAAGTAGTTTAAAAAGAGAGGTTTTTATAACCAACCCTAACACAGCAATTCCCGTGTTGTTCGAGATCTTTATAAAGCGAAAAGCACATATTTCTATTGTGGCAGATCAGTTTGGGAATACTATAGGATTAGTAACTATGGAAGATATTATTGAAACTCTTTTAGGCCTGGAGATCATGGATGAGAGCGATAATATTGAAGATATGCAAGTAATGGCTCGCCAAAATTGGGAAAAAAGAGCGAAAAAACTCGGACTGCAACAGCAGGAAAAACCAGAGACAAAACCTAGCAAAAATGAAGACCCTTCTTAAAACTCCACTAGGAATTTGCTCAATTTCGGGAGACGCCGAAGGAATTTCAGAAATTAAAATTTTAGAGGATGATAATAATGATCCTTCTGAATCCATTCCGGAGGAATTAAAACCGGCAGTAGAACAGCTGGAGCAATACTTTTCTGGACAGCGTCAAGAATTTCAGTTGAAACTAAATCCTAACGGAACAGAGTTTCAGAAAAAAGTTTGGAATGCACTTGTAACTATTCCCTTCGGAAAAACCTATTCTTACCTCAAATTATCTACAGAACTTGGAGACCCCAAAGCAATTCGGGCAGTTGCTGCCGCAAATGGGAAGAATCCACTTTGGATCGTGGTTCCTTGTCATCGTGTAATTGGAAGTGATGGTTCCTTAACCGGATATGCCGGCGGACTTTGGCGAAAAAAATGGTTGCTAGATTTAGAAAACCCACCCGTTCAGCAAGAACTATTTTAAAATTCTTCTTTCTACAAAAAATCCCTATTTTTAATAACTATGAAATTATTTTTTAAAATACTGGGGGGAATTTTTGCAACGCTATTATTAGTGATCTTGCTCTTATACCTTTTTAATTACGATTATATCCTAAAAGGAATTCGTGTAGTTTATCTCACCGGTCACGATACTGCCTATATAGACGATTATCCAGAATTTGCTAACAGAACCATTAAAGCAGACACTTCCAATGCTTCAGAATGGCCTTTACACTCCAATTACAATTCGGTAAAACCAACAGAACGACTTAATGAAACTAATGAAGAATTAGGCACCGTTGCTTTTCTTATTATTAAGAATGATAGTATTTGGTATGAGAATTATTCTAAAGATTATGGAACATCCTCTAGATCTAATTCCTTTTCTATGGCCAAATCTATAACCGTCTCATTACTTGGAAAGGCAATTAAAGATGGCTACATAAAAGGACTAGACCAGCCAGTTGGAGATTTTCTTCCTGACTTTAATAAAGCTGAAGAGCTAAAACTAACTGTTGGAGACTTAGCTTCAATGTCTTCCGGATTAAATTGGGATGAAAATTACTACAATCCGTTCTCCCAAACGGCTAAAGCTTATTTTGCAGAAAATATAAGATCAGATGCGCTAGGTCTTAAGGTTGTTGAAGAACCTGGGAATTCATTTAAATATTTAAGCGGAAATACCCTTGTTCTTGGGATGGTAATAGAAAAAGCTACTGGGGAAAAACTTTCTAATTATTTAAGCGAAAGCTTTTGGAAGCCTATGGGAATGCAACACGATGCGCTTTGGCAATTAGACAGCGAAGAAAGCGGACTCGAAAAGGCCTATTGTTGCATCGCTTCTAACGCGAGAGATTTTGCACGATTTGGAAAACTCTATAAAGATCAAGGAGCCTGGAATGGAAAACAGCTATTGAGTCCGGATTTTGTAAAAACTGCAACCCATGCTCGATTTAAAGATTCTCCGGAATATGGATATGGATTTTGGCTAAATACCTACAAAGGGAAGGATGTTTTTTATATGTGGGGAGTTCTTGGGCAGTATGTATTTGTGATCCCGGAAGACAATTTAATAATTGTAAGACTTGGGCATCAACTTATAAAGGCAGATGAAGGAGACATATATTCAAAAGATTCCTTTATCTATTTAGATGAAACTTATAAAATGTTAGAAAATGCTTCATAAATTATCTTTAGAACATATTCTATTTCTAGATATAGAAACGGTTCCTCAAACCAGAACTTTCAAAGAATTATCTTCTGAAAAACAACATCTTTGGGAAGAGAAATCCAAATATCAACGCAAGGAAGAATTCACTGCAGAAGAATATTATGACAGAGCAGGAATTTGGGCCGAGTTTGGAAAAATTGCCTGCATTTCTGTGGGTTTCTTTAAGAATAAGGAAGATTCCAGAACCTTTAGATTAACCACTTTTAAAGGAGAAGAAACAAAGATCCTCACCGATTTTTCCAATTTGCTTAACACCCATTTTTATAAGGAACATCATTTATTATGTGCGCATAACGGAAAGGAATTCGATTTTCCCTTTATCGCCAGAAGAATGTTGGTAAATGGTTTATCGCTGCCTTCTAAACTTAATCTCTTCGGAAAAAAACCATGGGAAGTACCTCATCTGGATACTTTGGAACTATGGAAATTTGGAGACTATAAGAATTACACCTCCTTAAAACTGCTTACCAATGTTCTTGGAATTCCTTCACCAAAGGATGATATCGATGGTTCTGAAGTAAGGGATGTGTTTTATGAAGAGCAAAACATCAATAGAATTGCTCTGTATTGCGAGAAAGATGTGGTTGCTATTGCGCAGATAATTTTAAAGTTCAGGCAAGAAGAGTTGCTCACAGATAATGAGATCATTTCGGTTTAACCTTGAAACTTAGACATAGCTTAAATCAGGACTTCGACAGGCTCAGTCTGACATTTTTATATAATTGTCATTCTGAACGAAATGAAATGGAGTGAAGAATCTCAAGTTTTTAATTAGATCCCTCCTTTGTCGGAATGACATTTTGATTTGCAGGACTTCGACAGGCTCAGTCTGACATTTTTATATAATTGTCATTCTGAACGAAATGAAATGGAGTGAAGAATCTCAAGTTTTTAATTAGATCCATCCTTTATCGGAATGACATTTTGATTTGTCAGGACTTCGACAGGCTCAGTCTGACATTATCAAATAATTGTCATTCTGAATGAAATGAAATGCAGTGAAGAATCTGAATTTTTTATTAGATGCCTCCTTTATCGGAATGACATTTTGATTTGTTAGGACTTCGAAAAACTCAGTCTGACATTCTTAAATAAGTGTCATTTTGAACGAAATGAAATGGAGTGAAGAATCTCAAGTTTTTCTTAGATCCCTCTTTTGTCGGAATGACATTTTGATTTATGAGGATTTCGACAGGTTCAGTCTGACATTCTTAAATAACTGTCTTTCTAAACGAAATGAAATTGAATGTAGAATTTCAAGTTTTTAATTAGATCCCTCCTTTGTCGGAATGACATTTTGATTTGTCAGGACTTCGACAGGCTCAGTCTGATATTCGAGTTCTAAT
>CAZWSP010000108.1:0-11573 GCA_964636585.1 uncultured Antarcticibacterium sp. | reverse complement strand
AAGACAGCCGAATTAATTTACAAGTTTACTAAAAACTAGCATTTTTTTATATGAGAAAATTGTATCACTACGCAATTCTTATCACACTTACTTTGCTGCTTAGCAGCTGTGGCGCTTCGAAATCCCATAAAATGGTGAAGCAACAGAAACTTACCCACAAGGAAATTATCGACATAGATAAAGCTCCTCAAAACAAAATAAAAACCGCCTCTCCCGGAGATGTTCCAGATGATGATCGCGTTTTTAAAATTACTTCCAACGCCTTAAAATTTAAAGGAACAAAATATAAATACGGTGGAACCACAGAAGATGGAATGGATTGCTCCGGATTGGTATTCACTTCATTTCAGCAAGAAGATATCACTTTACCTAGATCTTCTCGGGAAATGTCTCTGGAAGGCGAACGATTATCCTTGGGAGATGTGAATATTGGTGACCTCCTTTTCTTCGAAACCAGTAAAAATAGAAAGGTGATCAATCATGTTGGATTGGTGGTAGAAATACAACCCGGACATATTTGGTTTATACATTCTTCCACATCAAAAGGCGTTATAATATCCTCACTAGCAGATAATTATTGGTTCGAACATTTTGTTATGGCGCGCAGAGTGATCTAAAATTTTAGTATCTTCAAGAGAGACTAACACCTCTGGAGATTGTATAATTTTACACTTATCAAGCTTACGGCCTTCCTAATTATTGGGATCTTAATGGGGTTTTACGCCCAACTTGAATTGGGTTTAGTCCTAATAGTTGGAGCGGTACTATTCTTACTTTTTCTTATTAGCTTTCTATTCTCAGTAAAAAAATTCCAGCAGAACAATTTATTTGGTGCTGTAACTTATTCGCTATTTCTAGGCTTAGGAATTATAACTTCACAACTTCATATTCCTGAAAATAATCCAAAGCATTTCAGTAATTATTTATTCGAATCTGAGCTTACAAAAACTCCAATTCTAACAGGAGAAGTAATTGAAGAACTAAAGCCAGATCTCTATCACACAAAATATATTCTAAGAACTTCAAAGTTGAATTCTATTTCAGCTGAAGGAAAAGTCTTGCTACTTATCAATAAAGATTCTTTACAAACCAATCTACAAATAGGGCAAAAACTAATTGTAGCTTCAGAAATCATGAAGTTTCCAAACAACTTAAATCCATATGAATTCGATTATGGAAATTATATGAGAAATCTGGGAGTAACTCATCAACTTCAGCTGAAAAAAGAAAATATTGTTCTACTTCCATCCAATGCAAATTCGTTAAGAAGCTATGCGGGGAAACTTAGGATCAAAATAATTCGCTCGTTAAAACAACAAGATTTTCAAAAAGATGAGTTGGCTGTAATTCAATCTTTATTGCTCGGCCAGCGGCAAGATCTTTCTAAGGAACTTCAACAAAGTTATGCTTCGGCCGGAATAATTCATATTCTTGCCGTCTCAGGGCTGCATGTAGGAATCATTCTTTGGTTGCTTAACTGGATGTTGAAATTTCTGGATCGCATTAAATATGGAAAATTTTTAAAAACCTTCATTTTACTTCTGTGTTTATGGGGTTTTGCGCTGCTTGCAGGATTATCGCCATCTGTAGTGCGTGCGGTGAGCATGTTTAGTTTTGTTGCGATTGGGCTTCAACTAAACCGGAGAACGAGCGTTTTAAATACCTTATTTGCTTCCTTGTTTATTTTGCTATTGCTTAATCCTTATTACCTTTTTCAAGTCGGTTTTCAGCTGAGTTATCTCGCGGTTTTCTCCATTGTGATTTTACAACCCACCTTGTCCAAAATATATGCTCCAAAAAATAAGATAAGCAGAAGTTTTTGGAACCTCATCAATGTTTCACTTGCGGCACAGATCGGCGTTTTACCTTTGAGTTTGTACTATTTTCATCAGTTCCCAGGATTGTTCTTGATTTCAAATATTGTAGTGTTACCGTTTATGGGAATTATTCTAGGGTTGGGAATTTTATTAATGGCATTAAATCTCACCAGTTTCACACCTTCTTTTCTACCGCATTTATATGGAGAACTCATCTCTCTACTAAATACTTTTGTCCAAAAAATTGGAGGTTTAGAGCTATTTGTTATTCAGAATATCTCTTTCTCGATCGCATTGTGTTTAGGCTTTTATCTCAGCTACCTCTTATTTATCCCAATGCTGAAAAAAATTAATTTTGAATCTATCTCCTTAGCACTCTTCGGAATTTTAATCTTTCAAGGAATTCTTATAACTGAAGCGTATTTTAATAAGAATAGTGAACTTATTATTTTCCACGGAAGCAGAAGAACAGATATTGCTGTATTAAACCCACAAAATCTGAAGCTATACAGTTCTAATTCTGAAGTAAAACCAACTTATTTAAAAAATTATGAACAGGAAACTGAAGTGACATCTCAAATACTTCCAATTCAAAATATCTTGAAACATTCGGGAAAGAACATTTTAATTCTGGACAGTCTTGGGGTTTATAAGATCCCAGATCTTAATCCAGAAATCCTAGTACTCACAAATTCACCCAGAATCAATTTAGAGCGCGTTCTTGCCGAAATACAGCCTGAAATTATTATTGCAGATGGAAGCAATTACAAAAGCTATATTAAAAGATGGAAGAAAACATTAGCGCATAAAAAAATCCCCTTTCACATAACAGGTGAAAAGGGAGCTTTCAATATAAATCATCAGTACGAATACTGAAATCAACTAACTAACACTTAATTTTTAAAAGTTCCTTTGAACTCTTTTTCGTATTTACCCCAAGCATCTGCAGAGGTTAATTTTTTATAATCGTTATTGGCGATCATCTTTAAAAAGATTTCCAATTGTTCTGGAGTTCTATATCCTACAATCGGTGCTATAACATCAGATTTTTCATCGAAGAACACCAAGCTAGGATAACCGCTAATCTTCAACGCATTGGCTAAAAAATGCTGACTATTTCTTCCTTTTCGCTTAGGATCGTGATTAGGATTGGTATAATTAAATTCTTTATACATCACTTCTTCTGTTCCTTCCGCATCAAATTTCACCGGGTAAAAATGCTTGTTCACATAGTTCACTACATCTTTATTGGTAAAGGTGTTTGCATCCATCAATTTACAAGGTCCACACCAAGTGGTATATGCATCCATTAGGATCTTTTTAGGATTCTTTTCCTGAGCTTCTAAGGCTTCATTCATACTCATCCATTTGATCTCTTGAGCCTGAATGCTATAGAAAGAAAGCATTAGCACTAATAGTAAAAGTAATTTTTTCATTGCATAAATTTAATTAAAATCCTTTAAAACAAAAAGCGTTCCTAAAAATTAGAAACGCTTTTTTAAATAACCTATTTGAAATAAGAATTATCTTATTCCATGCATACGTTTAATCATAAATTTATTAATCAAGATCATTATAAGACCCATAAACACCGGAATGATTGTAAATATCAAGAAGAACACAGATAATCCATAATTTTCAGAAATACTGTCTATCGCACCACCAGTGTAACCACCAACTACTCCTGCAATGAAGTTTGCAAGAAACCAGATCCCGAACATTAGTCCAACCAATTTAGGTGGTGAAAGCTTGCTTACGTAGCTTAATCCTACAGGAGATACACAAAGCTCTCCCAGTGTATGGAAAAAGTACGCTAATATTAAAAATAACATACTTACTGCTGCAGTTTCTGCACCATCAGGTATGGCCATTGCTCCATAAGAAAGCACAGCAAAACCAACTCCAACTAGAATTAATCCTACTCCAAATTTTATAGGTCCAGAGGGGTTGTATTTACTTTCCCAAAGTTTTGAAAATAGAGGTGCAAATAAAATAATGAAGAGCGAATTTAAAACTGAAAACCATGAAGCTGGAACTTCTGCAGTATCTGCGCTAAATTCTCTGTAAAGCATCCATATTACAATAGTCCATATAATTACAAAACTAATTCCTAAAAATATGTTTGACTTTGCATAGCGTCCAAATATCTGTTTAAATAACATTATTAACACCCAGGTAATTACTAACAAAGGTACTATAGTGATTATTGTATTAATAATCTTGAAGGTAAGCGCTTGGCTTCCTGCTAAAACTCTGTCCGTATAATCTGCAGCAAAAATGGTCATTGATCCACCCGCTTGCTCGAATGCCCACCAAAAGAAAATTGTAAAGAATGCAAAAATGGATATTACAATAATCCTATCTTTTTTGACTTTGGCAGATGTTTCAGGCTGAGTAAATTTATTATCATCTATAACTTTACCTTTAGCATCTTCAACTTCTCCTTTTATAGTACGATCATCTACATAATCATCTTTTTCTTTGGTTGGTTTTAGTCCAATATCCCCAAATATCTTTTGAGAAAAATAGAATTGTAGCATCCCTAAGAACATAAATATACCCGCTAAACCAAATCCCCAGTGCCACCCAATGTTTTCACCAATATAGCCACAAAGCAAGATACCTAGAAAAGCACCTGCATTAATTCCCATATAAAAAATTGTATATCCAGCATCTTTCTCCTTGTCATCTCCTTTATATATCTGTCCTACCATGGAAGAAATATTCGGCTTAAAAAGTCCATTTCCTAGAATAAGTAATACTAAACCTAGATAGAAGAAAATACCGGTAACCCCTTCCAGAGCCATAGAAGCATGACCAAGAGTCATCACTAACGCACCTATAACAACTGCATTTCTATAACCCAAAAGCTTATCTGCAACATAACCACCAATAATTGGAGTAATATACACAAGACCAATGTACCATCCATAAAGCTTTACTGCATCGGAACGATCCCATGCCCAACCATCATCCATAATAGAAGCGGTAAGAAATAATACCAATAAGGCACGCATTCCATAGTAGGAAAAGCGTTCCCACATCTCTGTGAAGAATAATACAAATAGACCAGAAGGATGACCTAAAACCGTCCTTTGATTATATTCTGAACCTCCAAATTTAAATTCCATATAAATTATTTAAGTAAGTGATTTAATTATAAATTTTCTTTAATAAAATTGGTCATTTTAGTGTATAAGTGTAATCTAGTATTCCCACCGTAAATGCCGTGATTTCTGTCTGGATAGATCGCCCAGTCGAATTGCTTGTTAGCTTGAACTAGTGCTTCTATCAATCTCATAGAATTCTGTACATGCACGTTATCATCTCCAGAACCATGAACTAAAAGATAATTTCCTTTTAATTTATCTACATGGTTAATTGGTGAATTCTCATCATAGCCACTTGCATTTTCCTGCGGTGTGGTCATGTATCTTTCTGTATATACAGAGTCATAAAATCTCCAACTAGTAACCGGTGCCACGGCTATGGCCATTTTAAATACATCATTCCCTTTAAGAATAGCGTTGGTAGACATAAATCCTCCATAACTCCATCCCCATATTCCAATTCTTTCTGAATCTATATAAGGTAATTCTCCAAGTTTTTTAGCTGCTGAAATTTGATCTTCTAATTCGTATTTACCTAATTCGTTCTGAGTAACTTTTTTGAAGGCTGCTCCTTTAAATCCAGTACCTCTTCCATCTACTGAAACTATGATGTAACCCATATTTGCAAGCATCTGATACCAATAATCGTTAGAACCTGCATAAGAATTAGCAACAGTTTGAGAGCCTGGACCAGAATATTGATACATTAAAAGTGGGTATTTCTTTGAAGCATCAAAATCGGAAGGTTTAATGGTCCACATATTTAACGTGTTTCCATTAATTTCTATAGTAGACAATTCCTTCGGAGAAAAATCGAACTTCTCAGAAAGTGTTGTTAATGCTTGATTATCCTTGATCTTTCTTACCAATTTCCCATTCTCTGCATTATGCAAAGTAAATTCATTTGGTGTAGTTGTGCTGTTATAGGTGTTTATGAAGTAAGTGTAGTCTGCACTAAAATCGGCATTATTAGTTCCTTCTTTTTGCGTTAAACGCATCTTTTTAGAACCATCGGCTTTTATAGAATATACATCTCTATTGACACTTCCATTTTCTGTGCTCTGGAAATAGATCCTTTTAGATTTTGGGTTGAATCCGTAGTAGTTTGTTACTTCCCAATCTCCTTTAGTTACTTTATTGATCAATTTTCCATTCTTATCATAATGATAAATATGATTGTTCCCGTCTATTTCACTGGTCCAGATAAAACTGTTGTCAGCTAAAAAAGTAAGGTTGTCTGTAACATCTACATATGCCGCATCTTTTTCGTTAAGCACCACCTTCGCTTCATTCGTTTTAGAATTTACAAATATCAGATCCAAATTATTCTGATGCCTGTTTAAAACCTGAACACTTAAAATGGAAGGGTCATTGGTCCATTTCATTCTAGGAATATAGAAATCCTTATAATCACCTAAATTAACTGGAGTAGTTTTCTTTGTTTCTAAAGAATACAAATGCAAAGAAACTTCTGCATTTGCTTCTCCCGCTTTCGGGTATTTAAACGTAGTGTTTTCAGGATAAAGCTCTTGTCCAAAAATTCCCATAGAGAATTCTGGAACTTCAGTTTCATTGAATTTTAAAAAAGCCAGGGTTGTGCCATCTGCATTCCATTGGAAAGCTCTCACAAAGGCAAATTCTTCTTCATAAACCCAGTCTGTAATTCCATTAATGGTTTCATTCTTTTTACCGTCTGTAGTGATCTGCATTTCGTTTCCGCTTGCAAGATCTTTTATATAAAGATTGTTTTCAAAAACATAGGCAACCTTAGAATTGTCTGGAGAAAAAGTAGGCTCTTGCACCTTGTTCTCAGACAATTTTTTTAGCTCTTTTGTTTTTACATTATAGGTGTAGAATACTCCTTTCGTAGAATGACGGTATATAGCATCTAAGTCTGTTGCTAACAAAATCATGTTTTCATCATCACTTAACTCGTAAGACTGAAATCTATCTAATTCTGGAAGATTAGTGCTGTTTAAAAGGCTTCCTTTCTTTTCACCCGATTTATAATCGTAGATATCGATACTGGTTGAATTGGTCTCTCTGTTCTGATTCAGCACAATATATTCGGTCCCGTTATTCAACGAGTTTAACGATTCTAAGCGCTGTTGGCTAAAAGTTCCGCTCCAAATATCTTCTAATGTGACTTGCTTTTTTTGTGCAAAAACGGCACAAGAACTCACCAAAAGTAGGGTAAGGACAAATTTTGGTATTCTCATAAAAATTATAAAATATATTTTGTAGGCCAAGTTTACTAAAAAATAAGCAAAAAAAGCGATTTTTAGGTGTTAAATACTAATGGAATGTTAATCTAAAAATCTTCTGGAAAGAGAGATTTTGTATTTGCGATCTCAGTTGCTTCTTCAATAGAAGTAGTAATTGTATCTTTGATTTACAAATCTATTTCCAATGATCGAGCCCGTTACCGGTTTTTCTAAATTAAAGAAGGAAGAAAAAATAAACTGGTTATTAAAAACTTACCTCAAAGATTCTCCAGCTTCAGAAAATGTTCTTAAACAATATTGGAACCAAAATGAAGAACTTCAGCAACTGCATGAAGAGTTTACAGAGAATACCATTAGCAACTTTTACTTGCCTTTTGGGATTGCACCTAATTTTTTGATCAATGAAAAATTATTGGCAATACCCATGACTACTGAAGAAAGCTCGGTAATTGCTGCAGCAAGTAAAGCTGCTAAATTCTGGCAAACCAGAGGCGGTTTTAAGGTGGAAGTCTTAAATACTGAAAAAAATGGGCAAGTTCATTTTAAGTTTGGAGGAGATTCTAAAAAACTAGAGAAATTCTTTGAAGAAAGCAAACCTGTGTTGTTAGCTTCGGTTGAATCTATCACTAGAAATATGACGAAAAGAGGTGGTGGCGTGTTAGATATAAAATTACTGGATAAAACCCATTTACTAGAAAATTACTTTCAGCTATTTTGCACTTTTGAAACTAAAGATTCTATGGGAGCAAATTTTATAAACTCCTGTTTAGAAAAATTTGCTGATACTTTAAAACAAGAAGCTTCGAAATATTCTGAATTCACTTCAGAAGAAAAAGAGATCGAGGTGATCATGAGCATTCTTTCCAACTTTGTTCCAAAATGTATTGTAAGAGCCGAGGTGTCTTGTCCAGTTTCAGAATTGTCAGAAGATAATAATATAGATCCCAAAGCTTTTGCTGAAAAATTTCTAACAGCTATAAAAATCGCAGAAGTTGAACCTTATAGAGCGGTTACACATAACAAAGGCATCATGAACGGCATAGATGCTGTAGTATTGGCCACAGGAAACGATTTTAGAGCAGTTGAAGCCGGTATTCATGCATATGCGTGCAAAGACGCGAAATACGCCAGCTTAACGCATGCAAGTGTGGAAAATGGCATTTTTAAATTTTGGATGGAAATTCCTCTTGCCCTTGGAACCGTGGGCGGACTAACAAATCTTCATCCTTTGGTTAAAGTAGCTTTCGAGATCCTTCAGAAACCAAATGCGAAAGAATTAATGCAAATTATCGCAGTTGCGGGATTGGCGCAAAATTTTGCAGCGGTAAAATCGTTAGTAACAAATGGAATTCAGCAAGGGCATATGAAAATGCATTTAATGAATATTTTGAATTCGCATAATGCAACTGCAAATGAGAAAGATGAACTAGTTCATTATTTTAAAAAACATACGGTTACTCATAGCAGCGTATCTGAACAATTGGAGAGAATAAGAAATTAATTGTAGCACAAATGCAAAGCTTTTACAGCAATGGCAAACTCCTTATTACAGGAGAATATGTAGTTCTAGACGGCGCTCTTTCTTTAACGCTTCCTACCAAATTTGGACAAAGTCTAGAGGTTGTAGAGGCAGAAGATCATGGTGTTGCCTGGAAAGCTTTGGATAAGGAGAATAAAGTTTGGCTTACCTGCTTCTTTAAACTGGAGGAGATCGTTAATAATAAATTCAATAATGCTCAAAATGTAGTAGATCCTTCCAAAGAGAAGATCAAATTATTAGAGATCTTGCATTTGGCGCATAGCATGAATAAAAATAACCTGAAGCCACACAAAGGATATGCTGTAAAAACTAAATTAGATTTCCCTAAAAACTGGGGGTTAGGCACCTCTTCTACTTTAATAAACAATATAGCTCAATGGTTCAAGATAAATCCTTACGAGCTCCTCGAAAGATCTTTTGGCGGCAGTGGTTACGATATTGCTGCAGCACAAAATATACAGCCTATTACATACCAGATCCACGATAAGAAAAGAAGCATTCTTAAAGCCAGTTTTGACCCTGTTTTTGAAGATGAATTGTTCTTCGTGCATTTAAACCAAAAGCAGAACAGCAGAGAGTCTATTTTACATTATAAACAGCAACCTAAAACTGAGCTAGCTGCTGAAATTAAAAAGATATCCGGCATAACAAGTCAGTTGATATCTTCGGAAACTATAGAAGAATTTAAATTACTTCTGGAAATCCACGAGAACATCATCTCTAAATTAATAAACACACCCAAAGTGAAGTCGGAACTGTTTTCAGATTATTCGGGAACTGTAAAAAGCTTAGGAGGTTGGGGTGGCGATTTTATTCTAGCTACCGGAACTATATCTGATATGAATTATTTCACAGAAAAAGGGTACACCACCATAGTGCCATTTTCAGAAATGATCTTGTAAAAATCTAATATTGAAAAAATAAAAAAAGCCCTTGAAATTTTCAAGGGCTTTTTTTATTGTATAGATCTTTAGACTAGTAGAAACGAGCTCTATTATCTTCAATCTTAGCATTTTCTTTTAAAGCTTCGAATACTCTTGAAACAACTGCTTGTCTTCTTTGAGCAGTTTCTCTTGCTGCAAAACTCTTATAAGAGTCCATTGCCGGGGCCTTATTAATAGTTACCACTTCTACAACATAAACTCCTTTATCTCCAGAAATCGCTTTGCTTATAGCTCCTGGCTTTAAAGAGAAGGCTGCACCAACAACTGCTGGCTCATTTCCTGCTCCTGCTAATGTTGGATTGCTTAAGTTTATAGAACTTGCATTTTGAATGCTTGAGTTTGTATTAGCCGCAACTTCTGCCAAGGTACTTCCTTTAACTTTTGCTTTTAATAGTTCTGCTTTTTTCTCTTTCATAAGAATTGGAGAAACAACTGCTGAAGCTTCTTCTGCAGACATATCACCTTTCTTCTTCACTGCAGTAACCTGCGCTACTACATATCCTCCTGGAACTTCAAATCTTTTAATATCTCCAGCCTTAACATCATCTTCGAATGACCACTGCACAATTCTTCTTTGCGCACCAACTCCTGGGATGTTTTCATCTAAAACTTTCATATCTCTTACGGTTTTCACATCGTAGTTATCTGCTTTAGCAACTTCGTTAAAGTCTTTGTCTTTAGAAGCGATCTCAAATTTAGTAACCTTCGTATATAGATCATTTAAAGATTTTTCTGATGCTTCTATCTCTCTTGCAATCGTTGCAATTTTAACTCCGCGTTCTGCTTCAGTTTTTTCTTCGATAGAAATTACATGGTATCCAAAATCAGATTCAACAACTCCAATTTCACCTTTATTATTATCGAAAACAAAATCGTTGAAATTAGCGATCATATCTCCTGGACGGAAGAAACCAAGATCTCCACCTTTAGATTTTGAAGCTTGATCTGCAGAATATTCTGAAGCAAGATCAGCAAATTGTGCTTTATCCTTTCTTAAAACTCCTGCAATACTATCTGCCAAAGATTTAGCTGCTTCTTTAGTTCTAACAGTTTCTGGAGAAGCTGTTGGTAAACCTTGCCATGAGATCATGATGTGACTTGCTTTAGCAGAATCTGCTATTTGCATCACTTTTTCCATTTTAGAAACTTTCCAGTATCCACCTTCTTGGTAAGGTCCGTAAGTTTCACCTTCATTTAAGTTGAAGATCTGATCTGCAAAGTCACCTTTTAGATCACTTTTGAATAAGATTCTATCTTGATATTGAATATCTGAATTCTGATTTACAAATCCTTCAACATTCGAAGCTTCATTAAAGCCAGGAATGGTATCGTTAGAATTTGAAGCAGCGTTAAATTCTACTCTTTTAGAAAGAACACTTTCTACGGTAGCTTTAGCATCGCTTTCATCTTCAGAAGAAGCAACTTCTGGAAAGAATACAAATTGAATATCTCTACTCTTCTCTACTTGAAATCTTTCTGAATGTTTTTTAACGTAATCACGAATATCATCTTTAGAAACGCTAACCTCTGAATCTGGAATGCTAGTATATGGTAATTGTACAAATCTTAGATCTGCATTATCATTTTCCATTCTGTAAGCTTGCTCCCCTTCTAACAAGGTTGCTCCAATTCCAGCTCTTACCATGTTGTAGTATATACTTTCTTTTGCACTTTCTGCAATAGAATTCTCGTAATCTACCCATTGGTTGTAGGCCTGTGGAGAGGTTGCTTTTAAATTAGCAACATATTCTTGAAGCTTGTTCTCATCGAACATTCCAACTTCATTCACGAAATTAGGATTTTGAGCAAGTTGAAGACGCAATAATTGTCTTACTTGAGCTTCCCCAACATTGATCCCTAATTTTTCAAATTCTTCTTGTAAAACAACTTCACGAAGTTTAAGATCCCAAACTTGATTTACAACCTGCGCTGTAGTA
>CAZWSP010000107.1:0-11665 GCA_964636585.1 uncultured Antarcticibacterium sp. | reverse complement strand
AGAGCATCGGTTTGTGGTACCGAGGGTCGCCGGTTCGAACCCGGTCTTCCACCCTTTTTTAAACTCCTTAGGAAACTAAGGAGTTTTTTTTTATTTCAAAATTTAAGGTGAAGCTAAGGTTTTGGAATCGCAAAATTTTGAAGCTGGTTTAAGGAACCAAATAAGTTTCTTTCCAATCGCCATCTTTTAGTTTAAACCTCGCCCTTAAATGATTAAAATCTTGTCTCAGTTTTAAGATTTCTATTCTATAAGGTTCAAATTCTAAGACCCCGAAATGTATCTTTTTGGTGCGCTTTATTGCGAAAGGATCTTTGATTGGTTTTCCCGGAGCCAAGAAGGAATTGTAATTGTTTACAGCATTTCCATCTATTTTATTTCTATTGGTTTCCCATTCTTCATTATTGGTATGGATATGAACCAAACCATTAAAAATTACCTGAAGTTTATTTTTAGAATCGTAGAACAACGCGCTGCTTTTAGAGTTTTCCTTAAGCTGTTTTATCTTATTTGCTCTAAGATCTGTATAAAACAATAAATTTTTATGGGTTGTAATTCCCCGTAAGATCACTAATCGCTGTTGTACTTCTGTAGTATCCTGCTGCGTGGCCAAACTGCAATGTTTAAACGCATGCTCTTTTTCAATTAATGCCTTATCTAGGGTTCTCCAGGCTTCACTCAATAAATCTCTTAACATAGATGTTCTATTTATAACTATTAAAATAATTGGTTAACGCATAGCGCCGACATTAAGTAGGTATCAAAAAGCATTTGAGATATTAGGAGGGTGGGGTTGATATTCTAGAAGGGTTATTAAATAACGTAAAAAGGGCTAATTTATTTTATATTCTAATCTCATGGTGATCGAAGCGGTCTTCTTTTTATCCTGTGTATTATAAGCTCCGCTCCAACTGTAATCTTCCCCGCTGTTTTGTCCGGTGATCTGAAAAACACCCATGCTGGCATTATTTAATTCTCCCAAACTTCCTCCGCTGTTTTCCGCAATTCTTTCTGCTCTTAGATGTGCATCTTCGGTTGCTTTGGAGATCATCGCAATCTTAAGTTCAGAAATTTTAGTGTAGTAATATCTAGGAGGGGTAGAGTTAAATTGTACCCCCTTATTTAAAAGTTCTGTTATCTCTCTAGAAACCGATTCTACTAACTCTACATTATTAGATTCAATTTTTACGGCCTGTGTAAGCATATATCCTTTGAAAATACTACCAACATAATTCCCATTCTGATATTGATTTTCTTGTTGTTCACTGGTTTGCACCGAGTTAAAAACGATGTTTTCTGAAGGGATCCCTTTTTCAACTAAATATTTTCTAACGGTTTCTTTATCGGAGTTAAGATCTGAATAAGCTTCTTTAAGATTTGGAGACATTCTTACAAATTGGCCTTCCCACACAATAAGATCTGATGTGAAATTTTCACTTCCAGAACCGGTTACTGAGATCACACCCACAGGTTGTGCCCTTTTTATATAAGCGTTTCCTAATAGAAATGCAGCTATCACAATGGCTACAGAAAATATAATTGCAACTAAATATTTCATAAGTGTTTATGTAAATGTTCTTAAAGATATAAAATTATAAAACTGCTAGGTCATTATAGGTTCAAATTCTTACTTTTGCACATGCAACAAAACGTACTTATTTTAGACTTCGGTTCACAGTATACACAGCTTATAGCAAGACGTGTTAGAGAGCTTAACATCTACTGTGAAATTCATCCTTATAACAATCCGCCAAAAGATATTTCAGGCTTTAAAGCAACCATCCTTTCAGGGAGTCCTTTTTCTGTAAGAGGAGAAGATGCACCACATCCAGATCTGTCTGAAATTAGAGGGAAAATGCCTTTATTAGCTGTTTGCTATGGTGCGCAATATTTAGCTCATTTTCATGGTGGAAAAGTGGAAGCTTCAGAAACAAGAGAATATGGGCGTGCAAATCTATCAGTAATTAAAGATGCTGAAGCTTTGTTTGAAAATATCACAGAGAACTCTCAGGTTTGGATGAGCCATAGTGATACCATTAAAGAATTGCCTACTAACGGAGTTAGATTGGCAAGTACCACAGATGTTTTGAATGCAGCTTACAGAATTGATGGTGAAGAAACCTTTGCAATACAATTTCATCCGGAAGTGTATCATACTTCAGACGGAAAACAACTTTTAGAAAATTTTTTGGTTAGAATTGCTGGAGTAGCGCAAACTTGGACTCCTGAAGCTTTTGTAGACATGACAGTTTCAGAATTAAAGGAGAAAATTGGTGACGATAAAGTAGTGTTGGGATTAAGTGGTGGAGTAGATTCTACGGTTGCTGCGGTACTTTTACACAAAGCTATTGGAAAGAATCTTTATTGCATTTTTGTTAATAACGGACTTTTAAGAAAGAATGAATTTGAAGGTGTGCTGGATCAATACGAGCACATGGGGCTTAACGTGAAGGGAGTAGATGCTTCGGCACGTTTCTTGGATGCCTTGGCTGGAATAAGTGAGCCTGAAGCTAAAAGAAAGAAGATTGGGAATGCATTTATCGAAGTTTTTGATGATGAAGCGCACCAAATTCAAGGAGTAAAATATTTAGCACAAGGAACCATTTATCCAGATGTTATAGAATCGGTTTCTGCAACAGGTGGACCTTCTGCAACTATAAAATCGCATCACAATGTTGGTGGTTTGCCAGATTTTATGAAGTTAAAGATAGTAGAACCTTTACGAGCTTTATTTAAAGACGAAGTGAGACGCGTAGGAGCAGAGCTAGGAATAGATAAAGAATTATTAGGAAGACATCCTTTTCCAGGGCCAGGTTTGGCAATTAGAATTCTTGGAGATGTTACGGCGGAAAAAGTTAGAATATTACAAGAAGTAGATGCCATTTTTATTAATGGTTTGAAAGAATGGATGTTATATGATAAGGTGTGGCAAGCTGGAGCGATCCTTTTACCGGTAAACTCGGTAGGAGTGATGGGAGACGAGAGAACCTATGAAAAAGTAGTGGCATTACGCGCTGTAGAATCTACAGACGGAATGACTGCAGACTGGGTAGATCTACCCCACGAATTCTTGCAAAAAACATCGAATGCCATAATAAACAGGGTAAAAGGCGTTAATAGAGTAGTATATGATATAAGTTCTAAACCACCTGCAACTATTGAGTGGGAATAGAATTTTTTACAAAACCAATTGAAAAATAATAACAAATTACCAATGAGATACCTACTAATTTTATGCTTGTTTGTTCAAGTAATTACTACCTCCGCCTTTGGTCAGGCATATAAATATCATACTGTTACTTCAGGGGAGACCGTATATAGTATTTCTAAGAAATACGAAATTAGTCAGGATGACCTTATTAAATTCAATCCAGATGCTAAAGCTGGCTTGCAGGTAAATGATAAATTGGTTATTCCAATTACAGGAACTACCTATGAAACTTCTACTAAAAAAGCTATCAGCTTTAATTCTCATAAAGTTCAGAAAAAAGAAACTTTATACAGCTTATCCAAAAAGTATGGGGTTAGTGTAGAAGATATTAAAAAGTACAATAAACAGCTTTATTCAAAAGAGCTTCAGAATGGGGAAATCATTCAGATCCCTGTTTTGGTTGTAGATGATTCTCCTTCAGAAAAAGTGATCATTGCTGAAAGTAAAGAAGCACCGGTTAAGGATCGCGTTATTATCGCTGAAAAAGAGGAAAAAGCAGCAACTCCAGTAAGAAGAGGGAATACACAGATTAGCAAAACAAGAGAACATATTATTTTACCGAAAGAAACCAAATACGGAATTGCTCGTAAATATGGAATGACGGTTAAAGAATTGGAAGAACTAAACCCTATGGTTGGAACATTGCGTCCTGGTATCATGCTTAAGGTTGGAACCAATGTGTTAGACCAACCGGTTATTATTACCGATGATGCTTTCGACTTTTACGAAGTGCAGCCACAGGAAACCATGTATGGATTAACAAAAAGATTTCAGGTGGAAGAAGATTCACTTGTTGCTTTAAATCCAGCATTAAAAGATGGTTTGAAATGGGGAATGATATTAAAAGTTCCTACCAAAGATTCAAAAGGAAGAAAATTAGAAGATGTTGAGGTTGCAGATATTCCTGCTATGCCAACTTCAGAATTAAGAGCGATGGATCTTTCTTCAAAATTAAAGAATTTTGAAACTAAGAACTTGGTCTTAATGTTGCCATATAATTTAAATACGATTAGAAACGATTCTACTTCTAACGCTAAAGAAGTATTAATTAAAGACGGGGTTTTACGTATTTCTTTAGATTTTTACAGCGGAGTATTAATGGCTGTAGATAAAGCGAAAGATCTTGGAATCTCTACTAATCTAAGAATTTACGATACTCAGAAGCAATCTGGAAAAGTTTCTTCTATAATTTCTGGGAATGATTTTAAAAATGTAGATGCGGTGATTGGCCCGTTATTGCAAGCAACTTCAGAAGAAGCAGCTTCTAAACTTTCAAGTTTAAATGTTCCAGTTATTTCCCCAATGACCAACAGAGAATTGCGAGATATTCCAAATTTATATCAGTCTAGACCTAGTGATGATATGTTGCGTTCTGGAATGATAGATTATTTGAAAAATAATTCTCAAGGAAAGAATGTGATTATTGTTGCAGATGGAGCTTCAGCAAGTACTAAAGCAAAATTGATAAGCGCGTTACCAAATGCAAAAGTTGTAAATCCAGGAGCAAATAATGTTTCTGAAGGATCACTTGGTGGAGCATTAGATAAATCTAGAGAGAACTGGATCATATTAGAATCTGAAAGTCTAGGCTTGTTAGGAAGTGCCACTTCAGCTTTAAGTAGATTATCTAGAAACAATAGAATTACATTGTTTACTACGTATAAGAACAATTCGTTTGAAAGCGATGTAGTGAATAATGAACATTTAGGAGATCTTAATTTCCATTTCCCTTCAGAATATAAAGAATTTGATGAAAGTGTAGCCGACGATTTTATAGATGCTTATAAAGCCAAATACGGATTTATTCCGAATAAATATACGGTAAGAGGATATGACCTTACGTTGGATGTTCTTTTAAGACTTGCAGCAATGGGAAGTGTTGAAGAATCTGTAAAAGCAAATATTATTACAGAATATGTAGAGAATAAGTTTCTTTATAAGCCTAAACCTAATGGCGGATTTTACAATGATGCTATATACATCATGCATCTTAATAAAGACCTTACTTTAAGCGTTGCTAAATAATTGAGTTATGACATCAAAAGTGACCTACAAAGGAGACCTTCGTACAGAATGTGAACATTTGCAAAGCGGGAAAGTGATAATTACCGATGCACCCTTAGATAATAATGGGAAAGGTGAAGCTTTTTCACCTACTGATACAGTTGCAACTGCAATGGCATCTTGCATGATGACCATTATGGGAATTAAGGCAAATGAGATGGAGCTTGATATTAAAGGAACTTATGCTGAAGTTACCAAACATATGGCTTCCAATCCTAGAAGAATTTCTGGAATAGATATAAAGATGTTTGTAAAGGGTGATCTTACAGATAGAGATAAGACCATTCTGGAAAATGTCGGAAAAACCTGTCCTGTTATTCAAAGTATCCATCCCGACATTGTAAAAAATATATCTTTTAACTACTAGATCTTGAAGCAACTTCTTATTCTAATTTTTTCTCTTGCTAGCTGTATATCTTTTGCACAGGCTAACACAAAAATTATTTGGGAAGAAAATAATAAATTAAGTTGGGAAGATTTTCAAGGAGAACCATCTAATGTTATTCCATATCATGCGAATACCAGTTCCGGAATTTCTTATTCTTGGGGTTTAAAAGGAGCTTTGAATAAGTTTGAACTTACTTATGATGTGGAATCCTTTTTTATTACAGATCAAAGCTGGGTAAAACCTAGCTATGAGAATGATCATTTACTGAAGCATGAACAACTTCATTTTGATATTTCAGAATTGTTCGCTAGAAAACTGCGAGAGAAACTATCGAAAGTGGATAATTCTAAGCTCAGCAAGAATTCTGGCGGGCAGCTCAATAAATTATATGAAGATGTGGCAGCAGAACGAGGCCTTATGCAAGACCAATTCGATAAAGAGACCAATCATGGCTCGAATAAAGAAGCCGAGCTTAAATGGCAATTAAAAGTAGTAGAGGAGTTAAATAAATTAGCTGCCTTTAGCAATTAATAAGTTGCAACTTCTTTTTTAGCGGTTTCAAATTCTTCCACAATCTCTTGAATAATTTGTGCTGCAGGTTTTATCTCATGAATTAGTCCGGCTACTTGTCCAATTTCCAATTCTCCTTCAATTAGATCTCCTTCAAACATTCCTTTTTTAGCACGCGCGCGGCCTAACAATGTTATAAGTTCATCTTTTGTTGGTGCAGTTTGATATAAGTTTTGAATATCATCAAAAAATTTATTTTTCAATAATCTAACTGGTGCAAGTTCTTTCAAAGTTAACAGCGTATCTCCTTCTTGTGCCTCAACTACTTTATTTTTGAAGTTTGCATGCGAAGAAGCTTCGTTACTAGCAACAAATCTAGACCCTATCTGTACAGCATCGGCGCCAAGTACCATTGCCGCAAGCATTCCTTTTCCAGTAGCAATTCCCCCGGCTGCAATTAAGGGGATGTCTAACTTTTCTTTTACCATTGGGATCAAAGTAAACGTGGTGGTTTCATCCCGACCGTTATGTCCGCCAGCTTCAAAACCTTCAGCAACAACAGCATCTACTCCAGCTTCCTGAGATTTCAGTGCAAATTTTACACTGCTCACCACATGAACAACGATAATCCCTTTATCTTGTAAATACTTAGTCCAGGTTTTTGGATTCCCAGCAGAGGTAAATACAATTTTCACTCCTTCTTCAATAACGATCTCTATTATCTTATCGATATCTGGATAGAGCATAGGCACATTTACTGCAAAAGGGAAAGATGTAGCTTTCTTACATTTTTGTATATGCTCTCTTAGAATTTCTGGATACATAGAGCCAGCGCCAATTATTCCTAAACCTCCCTTATTGCTCACAGCACTTGCCAGTTTCCAGCCGCTTGCCCAGATCATTCCGGCTTGAATTATAGGATATTTTATATTGAAAAGTTGGGTGATTCTATTTTGCATTTTTATATAATTCTAACAGATTAAAATTTACGTTATGCCTAATTTAAAAGCCACGAATCAACGAATATAATAATTTTATACTCGTTGATTCGTGGCCATTTTTTAAACTAAAAAATATTCCTTGCTGAATTAAGAAATAACTCCAGATCCAAGCAATTCATCTTCTAAATACCAAGCTACGAATTGCCCTTCGGTGATTGCAGATTGTGCATTTTCAAAAGTGATGTATAAGCCATTCTCCGTTTGATGAAGCGTGGCATCTTGTAATTCCTGTCTATATCTAATTCGTGCCTTTACATCCATAGTATTATCTACTGCCAATGTAAGATCTTTTCGAACCCAATGCACTTCGTTATTCGCAACGAATAATGCTTTTCTATATAAACCCGGATGATCTTTTCCTTGACCTGTATAAATAATATTCGTGGTTACATCGGTATCAATCACAAATAATGGTTCTGGCGTTCCACCAACTGCTAGGCCTTTGCGTTGTCCTTTTGTGAAATAATGAGCGCCTTGGTGATGCCCAACTACTTTCCCATCTTCCAATTCATAATGGAATTTTTTAGATAAGTGATCTAATTCTTCCTGCTTGTTATTAAACTGAATTTCTTGAGTTTGATAGTGTTCTTTTTCTGAATCTATTTCAACGATAACACCTTCTTTAGGTTGTAGTTTTTGCTGAAGAAATTCTGGTAATCTTACCTTTCCTATAAAACATAGACCTTGAGAATCTTTCTTATCTGCTGTGATTAGATCTTGCTCTGAAGCTATTCTTCTAACTTCAGGTTTCAGTAACTCCCCAATTGGGAAAAGGGTTCTTGAAAGTTGTTCTTGAGTTAACTGGCATAGGAAATAAGACTGATCTTTATTATCGTCTTTCCCGGCTAGTAATTGGTAGATGGTTTCTCCATCTTTTTCGATGATCCCTTTTCTGCAATAATGTCCTGTAGCAACATAATCTGCTCCTAGAGAAAGTGCGATCTTCATAAAAACATCGAATTTGATCTCTCTATTGCAAAGCACATCTGGGTTTGGCGTTCTTCCAATCTCATATTCATGGAACATATAGTCTACTATTCGCTCTTTATATTCTTCACTTAGATCTACCGTTTGAAATGGAATCCCAAGTTTTTCGGCGACCATCATAGCATCATTACTATCATCCAACCACGGGCATTCATCAGAAATGGTCACAGAATCGTCGTGCCAATTCTTCATAAATAAGCCTATAACTTCATAACCTTGTTGTTGTAACAGGTATGCAGTAACACTAGAATCTACACCTCCAGATAAACCTACAACTACTTTCTTCATATTATAATTTGCTTCAAAATGGGTATCTAAACATAATGTATATGTTGTCGAATTCCTGTTTGCAAAATTACGAAATAAAAAAGGGTAGTTAAAACTACCCTTTGTACATTTTATATGGAATAAGAACTATCGTTTCTCAAAAACGATGTTTGTATTTTGTCCTGCAAGAATATCTGGATAAAAAGTAAATTGGGAATTGCTGTCAAATACTACTGTTCCAGATAATGATCCTATATCTTCAAAAGGAACTGCAAAGGTGTATTTAGAATTTCCGTTATTAGACCAAGAGTCGTTATCTGAACTTTCTAAGATACATGTTCCGGTTTCATTAGAATAATAAGAACTTTCTGCGGTGTTATCTGCTTTAAAGTCGATAAAGGACTGACTGCTGCATTCGCCAACTTGTAAATTTAATGCGCCGCTATTATTTATTTCTAAAACATACCATTTTCCAAGAATTTGTTCGTTGCCGCCGCCGTTATCATCATCTTTATTGCATGAAGTAAGTAAGACAACGCTAAATAATAGTAAAAAGATCTTTTTCATAATGTAGGTTTTATAGTATTCGTTTAATCAATTCAAAGTAGTTATATAAACTTACTAAATTTCATTTTAGTATATACGATTTTGTTTTAATCAATTATTAAACCAATTTAAATAAAAAGGCCCGGAAAAAATCCGAGCCTTTACTATGGTTTCAAAAATAAAACAAATTATTTTTTATTTTTTTGTTGTTCTGCTTGCTCCATCATGTCTTGCATTTTCTTAGCAAACTTCCCTTGTTTTTTAGGTTTCAGTTTATTTTCCTGAATCTTATCATGGATCTTTTGTTCATCTATGATCACATATTTAATAACCAACATAATACCAATGGTAATTAAGTTAGATACAAAGTAATAAAGTGAAAGTCCACTTGCATAATTGTTAAAGAAGAACAACATCATGATTGGAGATAAGTACATGATAAATTTCATGTTTGGCATCCCCGGTTGCTGATTGTTCTGCATGGTTTGCCCAGTGGTCATTTGCATGTATATGAAAATTGCAATAGATGCCAAGATTGGGAATAAACTCACGTGATCTCCATAAAATGGAATTTTGAAAGGTAACTGTGCAATAGTATCATAACTAGATAGATCGTCTGCCCATAAGAATCCCTTTTGTCTTAATTGGAAAGCACTCGGGAAGAACTGAAATAGAGCGTAGAATACCGGAATTTGCATCAAGGCGGGTAAACAACCACTCATTGGGCTGGCACCGGCTTTAGAATACAGCTTCATTGTTTCTTGCTGTTTCTTCATTGCATTGTCCTTATATTTCTCATTTAACTCATTAATTTCAGGTTTTAAAACCTTCATCTTCGCTTGAGATAAGTAAGATTTATAAGTAACTGGAGAAAGCACTATTCTCACAACTATGGTCATTACAATAATCGCAATACCGTAACTTGGTAAGAATCCAGAAAGGAATGCGAAAAATGGGATAAATATGTATTTATTGATCCATCCGAAGATTCCCCAACCTAATGGAACAACTTCATCTAAATTTCTATCATAATCGTTTAAGATCTTATAATCTGTTGGCCCGTAATACCAATTCATATTATAATTAAGTTCGCCACCTTTTAATTCTAGTGGAAGCGTAGTAGCAAAATCTTTTGTATATAAAGTATCTACATCTTCATCTTGCACTAAATTCTTAGATACAAATTTCCCCATAGAAATAGGAGTGTCTGTTAAAAGGATAGAAGTGAAAAAGTGTTGTTTAAAAGCTACCCATGTAACATCTTCAGCTTCATCATCTTTAAGATCACCATGGCCTAAATAATCGTCGTCTCCACCTTCATATTCCCACGCCAATTCTGTATATCTGTTCTCGTAAGAAATACTTTTAGAATGACGGTATCCTTTTAATTGCCAGTTAAGATCTATTTCATTAGAACTACTTATGGTTTTGCTTAAACCTTGAGAGCGAATGCTGAAGTCCAACATATATTCTCCGGGTTTCATCACATACACATATTCTAAATATTCATCTTCAGAAACTTTAAGTTTCATAGAAAGCACCTGATTGTTCCCGCTTGTAGTTAAAGAAGGTTCAAAATACATGTTCTCTGTATTTATAACTCTTCCATCTGTAGTTGTGAAACTAAGGTTTAAAGATGCGTTATGATCTTTAATAATAAATACTGGAATAGAATCGTAGGTTTTAAACTGAACAAGGCGAGCTTGAGAAATATAACCCCCTTTGTTGTCTATATTTAATTCTAAAACGTCATTCGCAAGTTTTGTAGAAGAATCTGTTGCTGAAGCTAATCCTGCAGAATATCCAAAAGTCCCTAGGGCTTCTTGGTTTTTAGCTCGGGAAGCAGAGTCTAATGGGGTATTTGCAATTTCTGGAGTTGATTCAGGTTGTGCAGTTCGCGTAGTTTCTACTTGTTCTGTAGTCTCTGCATTCTCATCAACCTTGTTATCTTCGAAG
Source organism: uncultured Antarcticibacterium sp. (assembly GCA_964636585.1). Taxonomy (GTDB): domain Bacteria; phylum Bacteroidota; class Bacteroidia; order Flavobacteriales; family Flavobacteriaceae; genus Gillisia. The sequence goes on along the minus strand of CAZWSP010000107.1, from coordinate 738 downwards.
GAATTGTTGTACAACATCCAAATTAAAATTCCACCAATCAGGAAAAATCCGATCAAGGATTGTACGTCAAATTTTTTTTCTTCCATATTAAAATATAAAGTAAACTGAAGTGATCTCTATCACTAACGATTTTTGATAGTCAAATAAATGACCGTTTATTGATTTTGTGTCACTTTGACACTATTTTTTTGTTTTGAATAAGTAACGGCAGCTTTTATAAAGGCTACAAATAGCGGATGTGGATTTGCTACGGTACTTTTATATTCTGGGTGATATTGTACTCCAACGTACCAAGGATGCCCTTCTAGCTCAACTATTTCTACCAATCCAGTTTCTTTGTTGATTCCAGTAGCTTTTAATCCGGCATTCTCTAATTCGTTTTTATAAGCATTGTTATACTCATATCTATGTCTGTGTCTTTCCGAGATCATATCGGTATTGTAAATGCTTTTTACAATAGAACCATCTACCAACTCACAATCCCAAGCGCCTAGTCTCATAGTTCCACCTTTATGGGTAACCGCTTTTTGAGCTTCCATGATATCTATTACTGGATGTTTGGTTTCAAAATCCATTTCTGTAGAATTGGCATTCTTTAATTGAAGTACATTTCTAGCAAACTCGATAACTGCCATTTGCATTCCCAAACAAATTCCGAAGAAAGGAACATTGTTTTCTCGGGCATATCTTACCGCATCTATCTTTCCTTCAATTCCACGTTCTCCAAAACCGGGAGCC
>CAZWSP010000106.1:0-11696 GCA_964636585.1 uncultured Antarcticibacterium sp. | reverse complement strand
ATTACTTCCGGAAGATTCGTGAATTATTCAGATATAGAGCAAAGTCGAAAAGTGGCAATCTTGGGAGCTGGCGTGATAAACGATATGTACGATCCCGGAGAAGATGTAATTGGATCGTATATAAAGATCAACGGAGTGAACTTCATGGTAATTGGCTCTTATAAGAAAAAGGGGAATAATGGGAATCCAGAGGAAAATCAGAAGCAGATCTATGTTCCTTTTACTGCCTTTTCTCAAGCATTTAATATGGGGGAAACGGTAGGTTGGATGTCTATAACCGCCGAAGATGGTTCTTCCATTACCAATTTGAAAACGCAGATCTTCGATGTTATAAAATCTAGGCATACCATACATCCGGAAGATGACAGAGCCATAGGGAATTTTGATCTCTTTCAGGAATTCAGCAAAATAAACGGATTGTTCGTTGCCTTAAATGCGGTGGCATACTTTGTTGGGATTTTAGTTTTACTATCTGGAATTATTGGAATATCTAATATTATGCTCATCGTAGTAAAAGAACGAACTAATGAAATTGGAGTGCGAAGAGCATTAGGTGCAACACCTTGGAACATTCGTGGGCAAATTTTAATGGAATCTATATTTCTTACTATTATTTCCGGAATGACCGGAATTGCATTAGCTACCGGTGTAATTGCCTTGGTAAATATGCAATTGGAAGGAATGGACACTTCAGAAATGATGTTTGCAAACCCAACTGTAGACCTTGGAGTAGTATTTATAGCACTTAGTATTTTAATAGTTTCAGGATTGTTGGCAGGTTTAATTCCTGCACAAAACGCTATTAAAATTCAACCGGTAGACGCCTTAAGAACAGAATAACAATAAATTGATTAATACCTTTTAAAAATGAAAAAAGTAGTTACAGTAATAATTCTCATAGTTATAGCGATCACATTCGTTGGGGCTTTGTATTATTTATTTCAAAAGAATCAAGAAGATCCTATAGTTTATGAAACTGAAACACCGAGCAAACAGGATATCGTAAAGAAAACTGTAGCTACAGGAAGTATTGTTCCTAAAGAAGAAGTATTGATCAAGCCGAACATTTCCGGAATTATAGATGAGATTTATATTGAAGCTGGAGATGCTATAAAATCTGGAGATCTAATTGCAAAGATTAGAGTGATCCCAAATATATCTTCTTTGCAGAGTTCTAAAGATGGAGTAGCAACAGCTAAGATCAATTTAGATAATGAAAAGAAATCTTACGATCGCCAGAAAACTCTTTTCGATAAGGGAGTGATCTCTGCAAACGACTGGGACAATGCGCAGGTTAGCTATCAAAGAGCTTTACAAAATTATAGATCTGCACAACAGAACTTCGATATCGTAAAAACTGGAACTACTAGTGGTATTGGAGCGGCGGCAAATACGTTAATTCGATCTACTATCACCGGGATGGTATTAGATGTTCCTGTGAAAGTGGGAAATCAAGTTATTGAAAGCAATAACTTTAATGATGGAACCACCTTGGCTACTTTGGCAGATGTAAATAATATGATCTTCGAAGGGAAAGTAGATGAAAGCGAAGTTGGAAAGATAAAAGAAAATCTTCCGTTAGAAATCACAGTTGGAGCAATCGAGAATAAAAAATTCGATGCTGTGTTAGATTATATCGCTCCGAAAGGAATTAGCGAAAACGGCGCTATTCAATTTAATATAAAAGGAACTTTAAATAAAGCAGATACCACATTTATTAGAGCGGGTCTTAGTGCAAATGCTTCAATTATCTTGGCTAAGGTAGACGATGCGCTTGCTATAAAAGAAGCCCTTGTGCAGTTCGATCCTAAAACGCAAAAACCTTTTGTAGAAGTGATGACGGGTGATCAAAATTTCACAAGAAAAGAAATAGAATTAGGAGTGAGCGATGGTATTTATGTTCAGGTATTAAGCGGAATTTCAGAAAATGACAAGATCAAGGTCTGGAATCAAATTAAACCAGTTCAAGCCATGAACGGAAACTAGTTTTAATAATAGTGTAACAACTTTCTAATTCCTTAGACCAATCCTTCACAATCTTAATTATGAAAAAATCAATTTTACTGGCTTGCCTATTTTTAATTTCTGCAGTGGTGACTGCGCAATCAAAAAAGTGGAGCTTGCAAGAATGCGTAGAATATGCTTTAGAAAATAACATTTCTATTAAACAATCTGCTTTAGATGTAGAAGCAGCAGATATTGAAAGATCTGATGCTATTGGAAACTTTCTTCCATCTTTAAACGCACAAGTAAATCTTTCTAGCAATGGAGGTTTAAGTATTAACCCAACCAACAACAGGTTTGAGAGTACAAGATTTACTTCCGCATCTGGAGGTGCATCTACATCTTTAACCTTATTCGACGGACTTAGAAACCTAAGACAGCTACAACGTTCTAAACTTTCTATGTTAGCGAGCCAATACTCTTTGGAATTAATGAAGGATGATATTGCGCTATTTGTTGCAAATTCATACTTGCAGGTGCTTTTCAATAAGCAAAATTTAGAGGTGTTAAAGTCTCAAAGCGAAGTAACCAAGAATCAGTTATCCAGAACTCAGGATCTTGTAGATGCCGGAGTATTGCCAAAAGGAGATTTATTAGAAATCCAGGCTACCGCAGCAAGTGAGCAACAACGAATTATTGTTGCTGAAAATAATATCCAAATTTCTTTAGTGAGTCTAGCGCAATTATTATTGATCAAAGACTATCAGAATTTTGATATAGTTGATGCTGAATATAATGTAGTTGGAGATGAGATCTTAGAGAACACGCCTTATGAGTTAATAGAAAAGGCAAAAGAAGAGCGTTACGAAATTAAAATTGCAGAAGAGCAAAAGAAAATAGCTCAAAAAGATGTTGAGATCTCGAAAGGTGCTTACTTACCAACTTTATCTGCCTTCTATAACTACAACACTAGATATTCAGATAACGATGCTTTCAACAGAGATTTTACTACTCAGATCTATGAGAATGATGGAACTTCTTATGGGCTTCAGTTAAGTATTCCAATTTTAAATGGATTTGCTGCTAGAAATCAGGTGAAGCGAAACCAGATCAATGTAGAGCGAGCAAATTTCAGATTAGAACAAGCAGAATTAGATCTAGAGGCTAATGTGTATCAAGCCTATGTAGATGCGCAAGGAGCATTAAAAGCATATGAAGCTTCAGTAATTGCATTGCAGGCGCAAGAGCAAGCGTATGAATATGCTACTGAGCGTTTTGATGTTGGTTTAACAAATGCATTCGATTTTAGTCAGGTGAAATCAAGATTAGAAAATGCACAAACAGAATTATTAAGAACGAAGTACGATTATATATTCAAATTAAAGGTGATCGAGTTATATTTTGGAATCCCGGTAACCGATCTTAAATTTTAAATTATGAAGAAAAAAACACTTATCATTATTGGTGTAATAGCAGTATTATTAATAGCAGTTCTATTGTTTGGTAAAAAAGCCGGATGGTTTGGTGCTTCAGGGAATCTAAAAGAAGTGGAGATCACGAAAGTAGAGCCGCTAGATATTATTGAAACAGTTGCCGCTACAGGGAAAATTCAGCCAGAGATCGAGGTAAAACTTTCTTCTGAAGTTTCGGGAGAAATTATAGATCTTCCAATTGTTGAAGGACAAATGGTAGAAAAAGGAGATTTGTTAGTTCGAATTAATCCAGATATCTATCAGTCGAGTTTACAGAGATCAAGAGCGGGGCTTCAAAATGTAAGAGCAGGTTATGCGCAGTCTGAAGCTAGCTTAAAAGAAGCAAAATCGAATTACGATAGAAATAAAACCTTATTCGATAAGGGAATTATTTCTAAAGCAGAATGGGACCAAATAGTTGCAGCTTATGAGCGTTCTCTAGCTTCAAAAAACGCTAGTTATTACAGCATGCAAAGTGCGGCAGCAACAGTTACTGAAGCTACAGATAACCTTGCAAGAACTACTATCTATGCACCAATGCGTGGAACCATCTCTAAGCTTGATGTAGAATTAGGTGAACGAGTTGTGGGAACACAACAAATGGCGGGTACAGAGATCATGCGTGTTGCCAATCTTTCTAAGATGGAAGTTGAGGTAGATGTAAATGAGAATGATATTGTAAAGGTTTCTGTTGGAGACAGCACAATTGTAGAAGTTGATGCTTATTTAAAAAGAGAATTTAAAGGAGTAGTTACAGAGATCTCTAATTCAGCGATCCAGGGTTTAACTGCAGATCAGGTTACTAACTTTAAGGTTAAAGTTCGAATTTTAGAATCTTCTTATCAAGATCTTTTAGAAGGTAAGTCTGAGAATTATTCTCCTTTTAGACCAGGAATGACGGCTACTGTAGATATTATTACACGTAAGAAAACCAAAATTATTGGTGTACCAATTAGCGCTATTGTAATTAAAACAGATACCTCTTCGGCTAAAAAGTTTGGAGCTCCTAAAGATGCTTCAGATTCTGCTGGGGACCAACAAAAATTTGAAACTGTCTTTGTTAAGGATGGGAATAAAGCTAAATTGCGCGTTGTTACCACAGGAATTCAGGATGACAGAAATATTGAAATTTTAACTGGGCTTAAACCGGGAGACGTTGTAATTACAGGGCCTTATAATACAGTAACAAAATCATTGAATGCCGGAGATGAGGTAACTTTGTTAAAAGCAGAAAAACCTAAAGAATAAACTTACATATTTGGCTACCATACTTTGTATAGAAACAGCTTCCACGAATTGCTCTGTTGCATTAGGAGTAAACGGGAAGCTGCTTGCTTTAAAAGAAGATTATGACTCCAGCTACTCTCATGCGGAGCGTTTACATAACTTTATAAAAGAACTTTTAGAAGAAAATCAATTGAAGCTGGAAGACCTTGATGCCATTGCGGTAAGCAAAGGGCCGGGTTCTTATACAGGTCTAAGGATTGGAGTTTCTGCAGCTAAAGGTTTGTGTTTTTCATTAGATATTCCTTTAATCTCTACGGCTACGCTTACTTCAATTGCAAGACAGGTAAAAGAAGAAGGAATGGTTATTCCTATGATGGATGCGCGCAGGATGGAAGTTTATACCGCTGTTTTTAATTCGGAAGGGGAACAGATCGAAGCTACTTCAGCAAAAATATTAGATAAAAATTCTTATCAGGAATATTTAGATAAAGGTATTGTTCATTTCATAGGAAGCGGGGTTGAGAAGTTTCAAAAAATATGCACGCATTCCAATGCCAGATTTATTGAAAACATTTTACCAAGTGCAGCGCAAATGGTTGAATTGGCAACATTAAAGCACAAAAAAAGCGACTTTGAGGATGTCGCTTATTTTGAACCCTATTATTTGAAGGATTTTATGATGGGTTAACTTCTAGTTATCATCCTCATTCTCATCCTCTTCTTTATTCTCACCCTTTATATCTTTTTTATTCTTTTGCTTATTGTTTTCATTCTTATCTTCATTATTTTCTTCTGAATGATTGTAGAAATGCACATCTCTTTGTGGGAATGGAATTCCAACACCGGCTGCTTCTAATCTTATTTTTGCTTCTTCTATAGCATACCAGTGACAATCCCAGAAATCGTCATTTGTTGCCCAGAATCTTATTGAAAGATTTACGGCACTATCAGCTAATTCGGTAACTACTACTTGTGGCGCCGGATCTTCAAAGATCTCTTTACGCTCGTTCATCAAGTTCATAAGAACATCTTTAGCCACCTTAATATCACTATCATAAGAGATTCCAATAGTAATTGCATCTTTTCGAATACCTTCTACCGTGTAGTTGATAATATTATCATTGGTTAATTGCCCGTTTGGAATAACGGCTAATTGATTTCCGAATGTTTTAAGTTTGGTATAAAATAAAGTGGTTTCTTTTACGGTACCAGAAACTCCTTGAGCTTCAATAAAATCTCCAACTTTAAAAGGTTTTAAGGCAATAATTAGAACACCACCGGCAAAATTAGAAAGCGATCCTTGTAACGCTAAACCAATGGCAAGTCCTGCGGCACCAATTATGGCAACCAAAGAAGTGGTTTCTACACCTAGTTTTGTGATCACCACTACAAAAAGTAAGATTTTTAGGGTGTAATTTGTAAGGCTAACTATAAAATTCTCGAGTGTTTCGTCGTATTCTGCCTTATCAAAATATCTGCGGATATAACCAACAATCATATTGATGATCCAAAGTCCGACAACCAATATAAAACCGGCAAACAGTAAGCTTGGTAAAAAGTCTATAAATTTATCTGAATACTCTTTTGCTATTTCTTCCCAATTATTAAAAACCTCCATATTATAATTTTTTGCAAAGTGACTAAATTTGAGCCCTAAAGGAGAATTTTAAGTGTTTAATTTTTGTTAAATCTGTTTAATCATTTTCAGCGCAGCTTCTACAGAAGTTACCGGAAGTTGACAAGCTCCATGGGTACAAACATAAATAAGATCCTTTTTCTCCTTAAATCGCTGTTGCAACAGGGGCAAAGTATCATCTTCAATTTCTGAACCGGCAATAAGAACATTTGGTAAAAAGTTTTTATTAAATTCAGTTATATGTGAGAGCGCATTTGGTCCCATCACAACTACTTCATAATAATTATTACTGAAATTCAATTGTAAGTTCAGCCAATTTGAATAACCCTGAGGATAGTCTATTAATTGTGAATTCACAGCCTTCAGCATTTTTTCTGAAATCTCTAAATATGTGGAGTCTTCAAAATGTTTAGAAAGCTTGAAAAGATTGTGCGCCATCACCGAATTGGAGGAAGGGATCACATTATCATTCAGATCGAAATTTCTGGTGATGAGCGGGCGATCTTTTTTTGAAGTGAAATAGAACAAGCCGCTTTTCTCATCTTGAAAATTCTCGATAGTATGATCTATTAATTCCTTAGCATCTAAAAGCCATTGTTTGTTCAAGGTAACTTCATAAAGTTCTATAAAAGCTTTTATTACAAAAGCGTAATCTTCTAGATATCCATTAATACCGCTTTTCCCATTTTTAAATGAGTGGTCTAAACTACCATCTTTCTTTTGTAGATGAAGTTTGATAAATTCTGCATTCTTGAAGGCGGTTTCCAAATAAGCTGCTGTGCCTAAAGATTTATATGCCGCTATATAGCCAGAAAGCATAAGTGCGTTCCACGAAGTGAGTTGCTTATCGTCTAGCCTCGGTTTATTTCTTGTGTCTCTTAGGGAGACTAATATAGACATCCAGCGTTTTTTAATTTTTTTAAATTCTTCGGAAGGTATCGAGTGTTCGGAAAGAAACTGCTCATCATCTTTAGATCTAATTAATACATAATTTTCATCTTCCCATTTCCCGAATGAATTTATGTTGTAATAATCTTCAAAAAGTTCATATTCTTCCTGAAGCAATTCCATTAGCGCAGGTTTGGTCCAAATATAGAATTCTCCTTCAACCAATTTCCCTTTTAAATTTAGACTGTCAGCATCTAACGAAGCGTAAAAAGAGCCTTTTGGAGATGTAAGTTCAGTTTTTACAAAATCAAGGGTTTGAATGATTACTTCTTTATACCATTCGTTGTTTGCAGCAGCGTAGGCATTGCTATATAAACTTATAAGTTGCGCATTATCATAAAGCATTTTCTCGAAATGTGGAATATGCCATTTTTCATCTACAGAATATCTAGAAAAGCCTCCATCTACATGATCGTAAATTCCGCCGAAAGATATTTTTTGAAGACTCAATGCATTAAATTCCTTCAGTTTTTCAGCTTGATTTAATTCTGAATACTTCAGCAGAAATTCAAAATTAGAAGGGATTATAAATTTTGGAACATGTTTGGTTCCGCCATATTTCCAATCGAAGTTTTTTTCTAATTTCGAAATGATCGGCTTCAGATCTTCCAATGCATTTTTAGCTTCAGAATCTATTTCAACGAGTTGCGTAGCTTGCATTCCTTTTTCCAACTTCTCTGCATACTCAACTAATTTCTCTGGTTGGTCTTTATAAAGTTGTGCTATCTGAAGCAAAGTTCTTTTCCAATCTTCTTTTTTAAAATAGGTTCCACCCCAAACTGGGCGCCCATCTGGCAAAGCCACAATGTTCATTGGCCAACCTCCGCTGCCGGTCATGATCTGCACGGCATTCATATAAACCATATCTACATCTGGACGCTCTTCCCGATCTACTTTAATATTGATGTAATTTGAATTCATAACCTTGGCTACACCTTCATCTTCAAAACTTTCGTGTTCCATTACATGGCACCAATGGCATGCTGCATAACCAACGCTTATAAGCAATAAGGAATTATCTTCTATGGCTTTTTCCAACACCGAATTTTTCCAAGGATGCCAGTTTACAGGATTGTGCGCATGCTGAAGCAAATAGGGACTACTTTCGTTAATTAGATCGTTGGTATAAGAAGTTGAAGACATTTAGTATGAGTTTAAAATTGAAGCAATTAAAAAAGGCTAATAACTACAATTTAAGTCATGGTGACGTAAAAAGCGGTTATTAGCCTTGATATTATTTTGAACTGTAAATTACTCTACTTCGAAAGAGATCTTTACATTCACACGGTACTCAGTTAAGTTTTCGCCTTGAACGCGTGCACTCTGATCTTTTATGTAAACAGATTTGATATTTTTTATACTTTTTGCTGCATGCTTTACGGCATTTTTTGCTGCATCTTCCCAACCTGAACTAGAGGTTGCCATTACTTCAATTACTTTAATTACTGGCATAATATTTCTTTTAATTGGTTATTAATAAATACATAACTAATTTACAAAATATTAAAAGCTATGATTATAAAGCTATGTTAAATGGCATTTTTTGGGAAATTACCCTTATCCATTAACAGCTTCTACATAATCTACTTTTCCTGCAAGCATATCACGCATCATGGTTTCAATTCCATTCTTTAACGTTGCAGTAGAAGAAGGACACCCACTACAAGCTCCTTGAAGAATAACCTTTACGGTTTTTGTTTCTTCATTATAAGAATCGAACATAATATTTCCACCATCACTTGCAACTGCTGGTTTAATATATTCATCTAAAATATCAATCACTTGTTGAGAAACGGGATCTAAATTTTCTTTGCTAACAGAAGCAGTAGTTTGATCATCTTCTGAAGAGTTATCGGAAACCGTTTTCAGGGTTTCTTTTAGTACGATGTCTTTTCCTGCTTGGATATATTTCGTGATAAATTCACGTAATTCCATTGCAATATCATTCCACTCTGCAACTTCGTATTTGTTTATAGAGATGTAATTCTCATCGATAAAAATCTCCTTTACAAATGGAAAATTGAATAATTCTCTGGCTAGCGGTGAGTTGGCAGTAGCGTCTATATTTTTAAATTCGGCATGAGCGATCACTAGCTTTTTATTCGCCACAAATCTCATTACAGATGGGTTAGGAGTAGTTTCTGCATAAACAGTAACCGGAACTTTTTTCGATGGTTCTGCGGTAGTTGAATCTTCTTCCTTAATAATTACTGCGCCAGAGTTTAAATATTCTTTCAACTGATCTGCAACTTCTTCTTGAACATCTGCCCATTCAATTATATTGTATTTTTCTATCGCGATAAAATTTTGTGCAATAAATACCGTTTTCACGAAGGGCAAATGAAATAATTGCTGAGCTAAAGGAGATTTTTGAGCTTCCTCGATATTTCCAAATTCGAAACTTTCGTGTCTCGTAAGAAATTGATTGGTTTCAAATTTTACGATGGCAGAATTTGAAGTTGGCTCTATATTAACTGTATATGGATTCATTTTCATTATTTTGATGCAAAATTACTAAAACTAAGTGCGGTAATCTATATATTTACCATTGATGTTCTGGTGACAAGAATAGCCTATGCCTATTATATATTAATTAAAAGATAGAAAGATTAAACATTCGAATTTTCTAAGTATAATCTCACAATTGAAACTAAAACTTGCAATAAGTATCTTATACTTCATGATGCATGCTTCCATGTTTCAGGCACAGGAGATTATTCCCACCTATTCAGATTATTTAACAGATAATCTTTACCTGCTTCATCCTTCTATGGCGGGTGCATCCAATTATAATAAAATTAGATTAACCGCACGCCAGCAATGGTTTGACGTAAAAGAAGCGCCAAGTTTACAAACACTTAGTGTAAATGGCAGGTTAGGCGAAAAAATAGGTTTAGGAGGAATTCTATTCAACGATAAGAACGGTAATTATTCTAAACAAGGGATCTATGCCACAGCTGCTTATCATCTTATGTTTTCTAGAAGTAATATAGATCTTAATCAATTATCTTTTGGGATTAGCCTTGGCGTGATCCAACATAGTTTAGATCAATCTGGATTTACGGTTTTTGATCCTTTAGTTGGAGGTGGAAATCCATCTGATATCTATGCAAATATGGATGTTGGGATGTCTTATTATTATTTAGATTTTTATGCGCATGCAACCGCTAAGAATATTCTACCGGTGAAACGTGATCTTTTTTATTCTGATGCTGTTCCAAACAATCAGCGGAAATATCTTTTCTCTACCGGATATGTTATTTCAAAATACAATAGTGACTGGAGTTATGAGCCTTCTATCTTATTTCAGATGCGGGATCAAACTTCAGAAAAATCTATAGATGCCAATTTTAAGGTGTATAAAAGTTTAGAGGTTGGAGATCTGTGGGGAGGAGTTTCTTATAGACGCAGTTTTGAAGGAGCCGAATATACTACCGATGGAACCAAAGTTAAGAATCAGCAACTGCAATATATAACTCCTTTTATAGGGTTGGATTATAAGAAATTCTTATTTGCTTATACCTATTCACATCAGATAAACTCTATAGTACTTTCTAATAGCGGTTTTCACCAAATTACTTTGGGCTACAACTTTGGAGAGAACAGAGAGCGATATGAGTGTAAATGTCCTGCGATTAATTAAAAATCTAGATATTCCACTTTCCAGTTAGAATGATTTTCAGCATGAATTAGATTGCCAAGAACCGCAGGGTTGGAATTGCTGAATAATAAATGTTGTGAGATTTCTTTATTCGAAGTTCTAAGATCATGATCTTCCAACACCTTTTTTGTTTGTCTTGCTACAGCTTCGCCAGAATCTATTATGGTTACTTGCTCTGGAAGTAGTTCTGTTAGAACGGGCAGCAAATAAGGGTAATGACTGCATCCTAATACCAAATAATCTATTTTGGCAGCCAACATCGGTTGTAATAACTTTTTAAGAGAATTTTTTATTTCTTCTGAATTTTGCTTGCCTTCTTCAATTAAGCCAACTAATCCATTTCCAACTACTTCTGTAATTGAAATATTTTCAGAATATAACTCGGAAGTTTTATGAAATAATTTGCTAGACAAAGTTCCTTTAGTGGCAAGAATCCCAATAGACTTGGTTTTAGATTTTAAGGCTGCTGGTTTAATTGCAGGCTCAATGCCAATAATTGGAATAGGGTAGATGTCTCGTAAGATCTGGATGGCATTGGTGGTTGCCGTATTGCAAGCAACCACCACGATCTTACAGCCCATAGCAATAAGTTTTTCTGTATTTTTCTTGCTAAGATCTATGATCTCTTGGATGGGTTTTTCTCCATAGGGCGCATTTCTACTATCAGATAAATAGATGCTATTTTCAAACGGAAGTAACTGCACAACCTCTTTCCAAATAGAAGTGCCACCTACGCCAGAATCGAAAAAACCAATGGGATTAGAATTACTCATTAGTACAAAAATAAAAACTGCGCTTCAAGGAAGCG
>CAZWSP010000105.1:0-11813 GCA_964636585.1 uncultured Antarcticibacterium sp. | reverse complement strand
AGAAAAAATACGAGAAGAAAGAGGCGATAAAAAAAAGAGATTTAGAAAGAGAAATGATTCCTTTATTGCAGGACCAAAAAGTTGGATTGATGGTGTGGAGTCCCTTAAGTGGCGGACTTTTAACCGGAAAATACAAAAGAGACGGAAATAACGAAAAAGGGCGTTTGAATGATTTTCCTTTTGAGCCTTTTCATAAAGAAAGAGCGTTTGATGTTTTAGATGTGCTTTTTCCTATGGCAGAGCAAAAAGGATATTCAGTTGCTCAATTGGCCTTAGCCTGGTTATTACATCAACCAGTGGTAACGAGCGTTATTGTTGGTGCAACTAAAATGACACAGCTTCAGGACAATTTAAAAGCTGTTGAAATCGAATTTACCGTAGAAGAATTACAGAAATTGGAGGAAGTAAGTGTATTACCAATTGAGTATCCAAAAAATGTTGTAGATCTTATGACTGCGGACAGAAGTAACGGTCAGGATTTTTTATCATAAAACTTATGGAAAATAAAGATATAAAAGTCATCAATTCAGTTACTGAACTACATCGGATTTTGGGTTTACCAAAACCCACGCATCCGCTTATAACATTTATCGACCACGCTGAAGAACGGGAAGTAACAGGATTAGAAAATCAGAAAATTGCTCTAAACTTCTATAATATCACCATCAAGAAAAGTTTTCAAGGTCAACTTAAATATGGGAAAAGTTTTTACGATTTTGATGAAGGCACTATGTCTTTTCTTTCACCAAAACAAGTAATCTCAGTTGATGATAGGAATGAACAAAATAAAGAAGGTTGGTCCTTGCTATTTCATCCAGACCTAATTGCCCGATATCCGCTTTCGAAAACCATCAAAAATTTTGGTTTCTTTTCCTACGGTGTCAACGAGGCCTTACATCTTTCAGATAAAGAAGAAGGAATTGTTGAAACTTTAGTACAAAACATAAAAGAAGAATATTCTTCCTCCATTGATTTATATAGTCAGGACGTCATCGTTTCAAATCTTGAATTATTACTCAACTATTGCAATCGTTTTTACAATCGACAGTTTATTACTCGAAAAATGGCAAGTACAGATTTATTGGTCGATTTTGAGAATAAGCTATCCCACTATTTTGATGAAAGTAAAGATTCCAAATTACCCACCGTTAAAAGCATAGCAGAGGAAATGAATGTTTCTGTAAACTATTTAAGCGATATGCTAAGAACAGTTACTGGTCAAAATACGCAACAGCATATTCATTCTAAACTCATTGAAAAGGCTAAAGAATATTTAACTACAACTTCAAAATCGATTAGCGAAATTGCTTATCAGCTTGGTTTTGAACATCCACAGTCTTTCAACCGACTTTTTAAAAACAAAACAGATCTATCGCCTTTAGAATATCGGAATTCATTTAATTGACGAAAATCACAGAAATCTCTAAAGCTAACAACGAACTGAGGTGAAAAATTAAACTGTGAATAATGAATTATTTCTATTCTACAAATGAAAAGACCTTGGTAATTTTACTAAATTACTCGGGAATGTGTGTAACTAAAAAATGCTCAGCAACACCCTTAATATCAATTTATAGACGTCCTTTAAACTTACGGCAACCAAAAGGGTCTATTCTTCTTTCAGGTTTTCTGTCTACGATTTATTACTTTAGATATACCATAATAGTTTGTTTTAGCGGTCAATAAAATATAAATAAAATTAAAACAGCCTCCTTAATATGATACAAGAACAATTATCAACCTTGTTCTTAGAACAATCTAAAGATTCTATTTGGATGATTGACATTGATTATAAGTTGATTTATGCCAATAGGACATACTTAAGAATTATGCAAACCATAACAGGTAAAAAGCAAAAACTTAATGAATCTGTACTCCTCCAAGGCGATATCGAAACATGGAAAGAAAACTACAACAAAGCATTTGAGGGAGTGTATTTTGGAATAAATGATCACTATTATGACGCTGAGTTAAAAGAAATACAATATGGGCAAACAACTTTTGAACCTTTAAGAAACGAAGAAGACATGATCTATGCGGTTGTCTGCCAGTGGAAAAATGTATCACACATTTTAAAACATACAAATGAAGCCAAACAATTAATGGATTCTACTTTAGATGTATTCTGCACTTTTGACGAGGAGGGTAAGTTTGTTTATGTTAATGAAGCAGCAAAAGAGCACTGGGGCTATGAACCCGAGGAATTACTAGGCACATACTACAGATCGTTAGTAATTGAAGAGGATTTAACTATTACAGATTCAATAGATAAGGATATAAAGAGCGGACAAAAAATTAAATCATTCTCAAACAGGTATCGAAAAAAAGATGGTGGAATTGCCTATAATTTATGGTCCTCCAGATGGGACGAATGCACAAAACTCTTTTACTCTGTAGCAAGGGACGGCAAAGATAAAATTGAACAAGAAGAAAAGTTACTTCAAAGCGAACAACGTTTCAAGGCGCTAGTTACAGGGGCATTTGAATTGGTAGGAGTATTGGACACCAATGGGCATTACCTTTACATGAGCCCTTCAATAATTGGTATTGCTGGTATTCCACCCGAAGAATTTATTGGTAAAAATGCATTCGAATTCGTTCATCCCGATGACATTAAACAGACATTATCCGATCTGGAAAAAGTAATTAAAGAGGATAGAGTAACAGCAAAGCCCTATCGCGCTAAAAACCATAAAAATGAATGGAGATGGGTTGAATCGGTACTAACAAATATGTTGGATAACCCAGCAATTAATGGAATTGTCGTTAACTCTAGAGACATCACAGATAAAATTGAGCAGGAAGAAAAAATTCAACATAGTGAACAACGATTTAAAGCATTAGTGCAAGAGGGATCAGATCTAATAGGGATTCTAGACGCAGATGGAATCTACCAATATGTAAGTTTTACAAGTGAAAGTATTTTAGGTTTGAGCCCTGAATATTTTATTGGAAAAAGTGCGTTTGATCTAATTCATCCAGAGGATTCTGAAAGAGTCCGAGCTGAAATGCAAAACATAACCAGCAACTCTGTTATTAACTTAAAACCCTTTCGTTTCCAAAATCATGAAAAAGAATGGCGATGGATAGAAACAGTCCTTACTAATATGCTAGACAATCCTGCAGTCATGGGGATTGTGGCAAATTCGAGGGATATTACAGAGGACAAAAAATTGCGAGAATTAAGTCGCCAGGCTTATCAGATATCAAAAATTGGAAATTGGGAGGTAGATCTTTTAAATAAAAATATTTATTGGTCTGAAGAGATTCACAAATTACACGAAACT
The DNA here is from genome assembly GCA_964636585.1 of uncultured Antarcticibacterium sp. Lineage (GTDB taxonomy): Bacteria > Bacteroidota > Bacteroidia > Flavobacteriales > Flavobacteriaceae > Gillisia. Next base: position 8,526 of record CAZWSP010000105.1, on the reverse strand, counting down.
GATTCAGCATCATTTAGGCCAGATTTAAAGAAAGCCATAAATTTTTATCGAGAGGATTTTCAAGAAGAAGTAGCGTCTAAAATAGAAAAATGTATAAGTACTGGAGAACCATTCGATTTTGAAGCCGTAATACTTACCACAAGCAAAAAAGAAGTTTGGGTGCGTGTAATTGGAAATGCGGAATTTATAGGTGGTAAATGTGATCGTATTTACGGTAGCACTCAAAATATTAACGAACGAAAAGAAGCTGAAATAAGGCTGAATTCATTAGCAGATAACTTACCAGGAGTAGTATATCAATACATAATACATCCTGACGGAACAGACGATTTAAAGTATGTGTCGAAAGGTTCTCAGAAAGTTTGGGGGTTTTCTTCTCAAGAAGTGCTTCAAAATAATCAGTTAGTTTGGGAAAGTATACAAGCTGGAGGTGACTATGAAAAGGTTAATGACAGTATTGCTGATTCTATAGCAGGTAAAACAAATTGGACAGCACGTTGGAAATATATAATGCCTAATGGAGAACCACGAACACATCTAGGTAACGGTACGCCCATTTTCTTGACTAATGGCACTATTGTGCTTAACGCTGTTATACTTGATATTACTCAAGAAACTAAAAATGAAGAGTTGTTAGAACAGACCTCTGAGTTAGCGCGAATCGGGAGTTGGGAGATGGATTTGATAAATCAAAAGGGAGACAATATGTATTGGTCTCCAATGTTATTTGAAATAGTGGAACTGGATGATAATTACAATCCTACCTTAACTGGCGGCATAGAGTTTCATATTGGAGAAAGCAAAGAACGAATACAAAAAGCACTAGAACTTTTAATAAAGGAGGGTGTAGAATTTGATGAAGAGATCTTATTGCTTTCTTCTAAAGGAAATGAGCGATGGTGCCGCGCCATTGGTAAAAGCGAAATAGTGAATGACAAGCGCACCAAAATTTATGGTAGTTATCAAGATATTCATAAGCGTAAAGTAGCGGAATTAGATTTATTAAAGGCGAAAGAAAAAGCGGAGGCAAGTGACGCTAAATTTAAAGCTTATACTGAACAATCCCCTATAGCTATTTATACAACAAATATGGATGGAGATTGTGTTTATGCTAACGAAACTTGGCTAGACATGGCAGGAATGCATATTGAAGAAGCCCTTGGTAAAGGATGGATAAACGCCTTACATCCTGATGACTTAGAACACGTTACCAGTAATTGGTATAAATCTATTAGATTAAACGGCAAATGGAGTTATGAATATAGGTTTATAAATAAGAGCGGAAAAATTACTTGGTTAAATGGTTCAGCAAAGGAATTATTGAATGAGAAAAATGAACTTGTTGGATATCTTGGAACCAATATTAATATAACCGAAAAGAAAAAAGCAGAGGAAGATAAATTTAGCTTACAGAAAACCTTAGAAAATAGTCTGAATGAAATTTATATATTCGATGCGGAAAACCTCCAATTTAACTATGTGAATAAAGGTGCGCTACTTAATTTGGGTTATACAGAGAATGAAATAAAAGCATTAACTCCACTTGATCTTAAGCCAGGTTTCACAGAAACTTCATTTAGAGAAATTGTAGCTCCTCTACTTAATTCTGAAAAAAAGAAAATTATATTTTTCACAAATCATAAACGGAAAGACGGAAGCCTATATCCTGTAGAAGTCCATTTGCAATTAGTAACGGAAGGCAACACCAAAAGATTTATAGCAATTATACTGGATATTACAGAGCGTAAAAAATCTGAAGAAGAAGAAAGATTCAAAGCAAATTTATTAAGTACCATAGGACAAGCGGCTATAGCAACAAATCTGGATGGAATTGTAACTTACTGGAATAAAGCAGCCGAAAATATTTATGGCTGGAAACAGAAAGAAGCGGTTGGAAATAATATTATCGATCTAACACCAACTGATACCAATAAGCAAGAAGCCATTCAGATAATGGAATCGCTGAAAAAAGGCAAAACTTGGTCAGGAGAATTTCAGGTAAAGAAAAAGGATGGAACTATTTTCCCCGTTCTAATTTCTAATTCTCCAATTTATGATGAAAATAAGGTGATATCAGGAATTATTGGTCTTTCTTCAGACATTACTCAGAAAGTAAAATACGAAAAGCTACTTATGCAACATACTGAAGAACTTGAACGTTCCAATACCGCTCTAAAGAAAATTGCATGGACACAATCCCATGTTGTGCGTGCACCTATCGCCAGGATATTAGCTGTTATTAATCTGCTTGAAGAGCAACCTAATAGTTTTGAAGAAATATCATTTTGGATAAAGCAATTGAAAAACTCAACTTTTGAGATGGATGAAATTGTAAAAAATATCATTAATGAAACAAATAATTAAATCAAGAATAAATATAATTAAATGAAAAAGGAAATATTTATTATTGACGATGACCCCATTTACAGATTAATAGTTTCAAAAACGATTAGTAGTATTGATTCTTCCCTACAAATAGTTGAATGTGAGAACGGTGAGATAGGCTTAACTAAGCTGAAAAGCAAAAAGAATCCCAATCATGAGATCATCGTGCTTTTGGATATAAATATGCCAGTTCTTGATGGTTGGGGAGTTTTAAATGAAATTGAGAAAACCAATTCCTTGAAAGAATCTCTACTATCAGTTTATATAGTTTCTTCCTCCACTGATAAAAGTGATGTATTAAAAAGTGAAGAATATAAATTTCTAAAGGGATTCTTTTCTAAACCTTTTAAAAGAGAAGATATTAAAGCTATTATTCGCTAACCTATAACTTCAATCTCCAGGTTTAGATCGTCGGAGTTGCGTTCTTGAAGCATCGGGAGGACCTGTGGATTTCTTTATATTTTTTTAAATAAAAAAGCCCTAAACTTTCGTTCAAGGCTTTCTTTCAGTCGGGGTGGCAGAACTAGCCACCAAACCGTAATGTTTTAAATATCAGATAGTTACTTTAATTTTTCAAAACAGGTAACCGAATAGGTCACTTTTGCTTTGATTAAACTTACTTTATTTTAGTCAAATATAATTAAAATTGATAAACTAAATTGAATCAAATTCATACAATTTTTATTTCACCCGCTACCCCATCACGCTGCTCAGCCAAAATCAATATTAAAAAATGCATGATATGTGTAGTTTTAACCCAACCTTTTCTTAAATCTATAATCTTTTGGGGGTTAAATGGTTTTTTATTTGAATTAATAATAAAAGAGTGGATTATCGTATGTTAGATTTCGGTTTTTGCCATTATTCAATTAGTTGTCCTACTTTGTTTACTACTTTATACTCCAAGTCGTCAAACTCGTTAAAGTGAGCTTTTCCGCACTTGATCTTCATTTGTTCGTCACCGCCAAGTTTTGATAAGTCAACTTGTGGTGTGCCTGTGTCTTTGGTTTCGGCTACAAAGTAAATTTTCTTGTCGTCCTCAAATACCAATGCCCAATCGGGATTGTAGTTTCCTATTGGTGTTGGGATTTTAAACCAATTCGGTAATTTGAAATAGAATTTAATTTGGTCGCTGCTTTCACAGTCTTTAGCAAACTTGCTTTCTACTCCTGAATCTAGCGGAACAAATTCTTCATAAATAGTTTTTGAAGAGTCTGAAACTGTAAACGAATAGTCGTTTAGATAAACTTCTAATTCCTGGGCTTCAAACAAAGCCATTTCATATTCCGAACCACCGATTTTTTGATACTTGATTCCGTCTATCATTAAGTCGTATAGTGTCCGTTTAATGGCTTGTGTGGCTAAATCTAAAAACAATTGTGGATTGATAATAATATCCACTATTCTACCTGACTTACTTAATATTTCTTCAATGGTCGAACGGGTCAATTCTGTTTTGCTTTGAATGTATCCCAAAACATCTGGGATTTTCCAAGAGTAACCTCCATAAGATTCTACTTTTTCTCCAACATAGTTTGTGCCTACACCTTCATCAGTCATTGTAATTCCAATCTTTGTGGAGCGAATGGAAGGTGATTTGATTTCTGGTAAATCTTTTATAGCTCTCGCAGCTAAAGTAATTAACTCGTCTGTTTTATAATCTACCCGGTAAGTGGTTTTCTTTTTCAGTTTTTCCCAAATCTCCAAGAATTTCGGGTCGGCTTCAAAACCTTTGCGATACTTGATAGCTGTTCTTGTCTGCTTGTTTTTGATTCTGCCTGTAAATGCAACTCCACAATCATCTTCAATTTCTTTTTGCAATGCTTTGGCAAAATCATCATAGGCTTCATTGGCAATAACTGTCAAACGATTTATATTTTGATCATAGGTTCGTTTTCCAGTTTGGTCAACTGCCAAACGCAAACCTCTACCAATTTCCTGACGTTTTTTTATGTCTGACTTGGTTTCGTTCAAAGTACATATTTGAAATACATTTGGATTGTCCCAACCTTCACGGAGTGCAGAATGTGAAAAAATAAAACGTAAAGAATTATCTAATCCCAACAATTTTTCCTTGTCTTTCATTATCAAACTATAAGTGTCGTCATCTGCTTTGGTTTCGCCCGAAGTGTCTTTGAAAACTCCTTTTTTGTCTTGCGAAAAATAGCCATTATGCGTTTCCTCAACAGGAAATTTATCCAATTCGTTAAAAGCTGGTTTTGATATGTATTCTTGGTAAATTTCCTCAAACCATTCAGCAAACTTTCCTTTTACGGCATTACCTGTTGAATCATAGTTTCGGTAATTCGCTACTTTGTCAATGAAGAACAATGACAAAACTTTTATACCTAATTTGTTTAGGCGTTTTTCTTTCTTCAAATGTTCTTCAATCGTTTTACGGATTTGAAACTTCATTACTTCATCAGTCAATCCGCCTTGGCTGTCGCCTTTGTAAAGTAAGTTCCCATTGGAAATAGAAATACATTGGTTCATTGCATCAATTTCCTCTACGATATAGCCGTCTGCATAAATTTCTCTTTCATTTGAAAGCTTGTATAGGTCATCTCCCACTTTTACGGTAAGTGTTTTCTTTTTTACACCTCCGTTTTCGTTACTGTTTATAGAAACTTTGGCGGTTACTTTGGTTTTGGTGGCTGTTATGGATTCTACCGAAACAAAAGCATCATTATAGGCATTTTCCTCAATAATAGAATCAACTTCAATTTGTTTTACAAGCCCTAAATCATAAGCCTTTACAGGATTTAGACTGTAAACAAGGTTGTAATGGTTTCTGTGCGTTGCCGAATAGCGAAGCGTACAAAGTGCTTTCAAGTTTTCAATGGCTGCAATACGCTTTTCGGTTTCCATATTTTGCGGTTCGTCCACAATCACAATAGGGTGAGTAGCTTGAATAAACTCAACGGGTTTTTGTCCGTTTAGCTTATCATTGGACTTGTTGATTATATTTTCGTCTTTGGCAAATGAATCAATATTGATTACCAAAACTTCAATGTTGTTGGTAGTTGCAAAACCTCTCAAAGTGGAAACTTTGGTACTGTCATACACCTGAAAATTAATAGGTACATTGTCGTAAAGGGTTTGAAAATGCTCGTGTGTGATTTCTAAATTTTTTAAAACTCCTTCACGAATAGCCACCGATGGCACAACTATTACAAACTTTTTGAACCCATACAATTTATTCAGTTCATAAATAGAACGAAGGTAAACGTATGTTTTCCCTGTGCCTGTTTCCATTTCTACTGAAAAGTGCATACCGTCCAACTTATCCGAAATTTTGATTTCGTTATTGGTTTGTATGCTTTGAAGGTTGGCAAGTATTTGTGCTTCTGATAAAATTAGATTATTGCTAACGCCATTTATCAGATTTAAAGTACCTTCTTCTTTTAAGTTGAATTCCAAAATAGAATCTTCCAAAGGTTGTCCTTCAAACAAATCCGTAATGGATTTTATGGCTTCTTGCTGATAAACCAGATTTGATTCAAAAGTTAACTTCATTTCTTTTCTGGTCTTGGGATAATGACTTTGAATTGCTCTCCATCAATGTCATTAATTAATTCAATATTTGGCTGTTCGGATAAAGCCCTTTTAACTCCCGAACCTAATCCACTAAATGGCAATGTATGAGTGCTAAAAGATACCAGTTGATTGTTTCTTATTACAGGGTTCCCAAATTTTATATCTTCTACGGTTAAACTGTTTGGAAGCTTTCCTGGACTGATTATTTCAATACGATTGTCAAAAATAAGTAGCCTTATAGGTGAATTTTTGAAATAATCTCTGTGAACTAAAGCGTTCTGCAATAATTCTTCAAGTGCAATACTTGAAACTTCAAGTTTCCCTTGTGAATTGAAACTTTCGCCTGACTGAATAAAATCTAAGCTGTTGTTTAGAAAATCAATTCCCTTTTCAAAGAGTTCAGGAATTGTCCCTGTTAAATCTTTCGGTTTGTTTCTGTACTGATTACCTTCAATATCATTCCCGAAATAGGAAACAGCTTTTATTGTAAATGCGGGTTTAACAGCTTGTGGGTCTTTACCGAAAAATAATAATCCTGCCAGTGTCAACTGATTATTACGCAAAACCCTCTTTGCCCTAAGAGCTTGCTCGAAAGTAAGCCCTCTCTCTTCAAACGATTTTTCAAACTCTTTTTTGAAATAATCAGAAAATCTCTTCTCATCTACATCCTCAATTGAGGTTCCGTGCACTTCCATTTCATCTGCAAGTAAATTTCCACTGTGCTGAAACAATCGCATGATTTCAGCATTGTCTGTTAAAAGGCGCTTGTTTGACCCTTGTTTTACATAAATTTCACCTTTTGCTGTTTTATATGGTTTATTTATACCTTCTTGTACATGAACAATTAACACATTTCGAGCTGATTCTTCCTGTTCAATCCTTACAACTTCAGTTGCAATATAAACGGGGGGTTTTAGGTTGTCTGCTACTTGCGAAACCACTCGGTCATATTCTTCAATTTGCACTGAAGTTAATCCAGTGATTTCTCCTGTTATATCTTTTATACCTATAAGAATAACACCTCCTAAAGAATTGGACATTGCAACAATTTCTTGAGCAACGCTATCACGATGAGGAAGCTCTTCTTTGAACTGAACCTTACTTGTTTCTCCTGTGCTAATTATATCCAGTAATTCTATTGCGTTCATTTTGATTTCAATTTTTCAATGTTCCAAATACTATAAATGTTTTTTCTTCGGTTAAATGCTTCATCTCCACCTTCCATTATGTCTACAATAAACCGTTGTGTTTGGTGGTTATCAATAGTGCCGGAATGCACTGTAATTTTCTTCTCATCATAGCTACAAGAAACAACTTTTTCACTGTCACCGAGTACGGGAATATTAGCATTATGCGTAGCAAAGATGAATTGCATATTTCCCTTTATCTTTTTTAGCTCCTTTATGACTTCATCATAGATGGTTTGATTATCCAAATCATCTTCGGGTTGATCTATAATCAACACGTCATTTTCCTTTTGTGCCAACAAGAAAAGAATTAATGCCGATGCCCTTTGCCCTAAGGAATGTTTATCTAATGATTTTCCATTATATTGAATGATAATTTTATTTTCTACCTTGAAAGTAAGTAAGTCATCAAGATTTTCAGAAAACCTTCTTTTAAAATCAACCACATGATTTTCATTCAATATGTCATCTAACTTACCGCTGTCCCTGTAAATCTGGATGAAGTCTTTATAGGCTGCTTCAATTTCCTGATAAGCCGTTTCTCGAATGCCTGACCCTCTGAAAATCTGTTTCATCTTATCAGTTAATTTATCTCTCCTGCCTTTGAAATCAACTTCAATCGAAATTTTACTTTCAGCTTCATTAATCCTTTTAACCTCCTTGTTTAGAACATTATATTCTTCAAGCCATAGATTGTCCAATTCAGTAAGGCGTTCCAATAAACTGGTTTGTAAATCGTTTCTTCTTTTTTCAGATTTTTCGATTTCCTTTAACTTCAATTGGGCAGTTTCAATTTGCCTGTTTAGATTCAAAAAATTATCGGGGTTAATGGTGTCAGTATTTATTTCTCGTTTAATCTTGGCAAACTCTTCCTTTAAACCTTCTTTCTTGGTATTAATTTTTGCAATAACATCTTTCAATTTTTGTTGACTCAAAACAGAATTCTTTTGAATCGCTTTAAGTTTTTCAAACTCAATTTTTAATTCCTGAATGATTGCCTTTGCTTCTTCAAATAGTTCTTTATTGACTTCTGAACCAGAAATTTCTTGTTGAAAGAAATAATCATGATTAGAAATTAAGGAGATTAATTCGCTTAAATAACTTCTGACCGTTGATTCTATTTGAATCAGCTTAGATATATCAGAATCAAAAAGTGTTTGTTGTTTCAATTTGTCTTCGACACCTTTTTCCTTGAAAAAATTAAGCTGATGTTTCGAGTTTTTTATGAGAGCATCCGTATCTCTTTTTAAGTCGTTTAAGTTTTGTAGCTTCTTTACTTCTGAAATTATGTTTTCAACTTCTCTTTTCTTTTGCTCGATTTTAGCTTGAACTGCTTTCAATCTTGTTCCAATTAACCGTTGAATCAAATCTCCTTCAAAATCTTTTCCTTTATTTGAAAGGTCTTTTTGTCCAAAAT
>CAZWSP010000104.1:0-11966 GCA_964636585.1 uncultured Antarcticibacterium sp. | reverse complement strand
TAAATTACCTTATACAAAACGTCAATATTTAATCGATGCCGGTTTAGGAACCCCAAAAACAGTAGGAAATTATTTGAATGATTTAGAGGATGCTGGATTCTTAACCTCTGAAAAAGTTGGCAAGGAGAAATTGTATCTTAATTTTCAATTGATGGAGATATTGGAGAAAAGCTGAGTTTTCAATCAACCATAAACTAGACGTGAACCTCTCATCGGGGAATTGACTTCTTCGTTGAGACTGAAGAGGTCGGATATTGCAGAGAAATATCGGATTTGATTGTAGGAATATATGGGGGGATAGAACTTATGAGAGTAACAAAGTTTTTGAATTTCGCGGGTTATCTATTTAAAGCTAATAGATGGATGAACAATTTACTTCCTTGGCTCTGAGACTCTCAATTCCATCTTCACCTTTATAAAAGATCTCCATTTCGGTATGTATAATAGAATTAAATAGTCTTATTTTTTTTCTGGAATCATCTGAATAATAAAATATGTTTTTTCTTTCATCATCGGGTCTTTTCACATTATAATGACCTCTGTTTTTCTCATTTACTATGGAAAGAGATATGTGCACATTTCTTGTAGAATCGAGTAGTTCTATTTCAGATTCTATTAATACATATTCAGAAAACATTTTTTTTACCTCATCAATTTCGTATTCAGTATTTGCACTTAATGTGGTCGAAAAATCTTTTAAATGATCAATAACCGGTTTGCCATAATTCTTTTTCTCCAGTTTCTCTCTTTTCTCTTCAATATAACTCTTAAAATGGGTTTTTATAAATGATAGAAAGGATTTGATAAGATATGATGACTGATTGTTTATAGGGTCAATTAATCCCTCCTTTTCATTGTTAAATATTTTGAGCAATTTGTTGAAGACAGAATTCTCGTGGTCATCCCAATATAAATGAATTTTTTTGTCATAATTAAGTTTTTCAAAGGAATCACCTGATACCTTAGATGGACTTGGTGTGAGATAAATAAAATACACTTCAGGCGAATCTTTACTTTCTGAATAATAATTTTGTATGCCTTGAAGTTCCTCTTCCAATTGCAAATCATCTCTAATAACTGAGGCGTCGGTTATTTTGTTCTCTATACAAATAGAGTAGAACATTTCTTTGGTTTTGTTGTCTATGATTTCTATGATAATATCAATATCTCTTCTTCGCCTTTTACCTTGTTTCTCAATATTTACAGATAATTCTGGAATAATGTTTATTGTATAGCCTGAATATTTTGACAGGTCTGTAATCCTATCTTTATACCGAATTTTAGCTAAAAAGTTCTTATTTGATGCGGTAATATCACTTAGGATTTTCTGAAGTAGTAAACTGGAAATTCCGTGGTCTTCACCAGGGTCTAATAAATATGCTAAAAAAGAACTTACATTGGGTTCATTAATTGAACCGTCATTGGAAGATAATATTCTAAAAATATTCATTGGTGATTTTGTGTTTCAATTTGAAATTTAAATTATGCTAACGAGTGCTTCTTTCAATTTCTTATTCGACCTTAAGAGCTTTTTTTGTCCTGGAGCTGCTCCATTTGAGCTAAACCTTTTGGCGGATTGCGCTTCTTAGCATAAAATCTATAAAAGTCTTAACCATTCAACTCCACTTTTTCAAAAAACTCATTCCCCGTTCCATAAGGAATATGTTGTAGGTGCTGTAGCTTACCTATAATACAAGCCGGATGAGTTACAAACTTTCGGGCAAAGTCTTTAATTTTTTCAGCATCTAAATCTTCTGTGTTCCATATTTCCTCTACCTGTTCATCTGTTAAGATCCATTGGGATGCAAATTGATTTGCTTCTTCTTCATATTGTTGATTTTCTCCTTCATAATCAACATTCTCCAAGGATATGTACTTTTTTCCATGCATTAGAATATGACCAAGCTCGTGGAAAAAGGTAAACCAGAAGATATCATTTCGTTTAAATCTACCACTCAATTGAATAAGGGGCGTTTCGTTTATCCATCTCGTGGAACCGTGGATTGCGGTTTTTGGTAAGCAGGGGGTATGTACCAGTTTCACTCCGCTTTTCATGCACAATAATCTTAACTGCTCAAAGAAGTCATCGGGGTGTGATGCCATTAAATTTTTAAAATCCGGTAAACTCTTTTTTAATGTTGCTTTATCCAATTCCCGGTTTTCCAATAGCTCTGCCTGTAATTCTCCCTGCCTTAGCCAGGCTGCAATTGCAGTGGCGTTCTTATTTCCCTTCAATGAAATTCGGAAAGCTACTTTTGTTCTTTGATGGAAATAATAGTCCTCAAACCCTTTTTGATTTGCAACTCTAAAGAATTCGAAAAGGTGGACTACTTTTTCTTGGATCTTTTTTGTTTTCGGCACCCATCCAAAATTGGCCATTTGCGCATAAGGAAAATCTTTTGCCCATTCCTGAGCATCGTCTATGGCAATCTGGTAATCAACTCTTGCTATAAACTCATCATAGTTTCTCTGGGCTTCTAACCAAAAGCGAGCGGGAATTTGAAGTACCTGTTCAAAAAGAATAGCCATATTAGGAGTCAGTGAGCTGTCCCCTTTTAAAACTGCGGTAATGGTTTTCTCTGGTTTACCTGTGCGTACTGCAAATTCTTTCGCGCCGATATTCTTTTCCTCTAAAGCTTCCATTAAAATCTCCCCGGGATGAGTTACAGTTTCCGGAAAGTATCTATTTAAAGTTGCCATAATTTGCTGATTTGTTTTGATTTTAGTGGTAGTCCTCAATTTTTAATATTTCAACTCCGGCAATCTTAATCCAGAGGTATTGACCATCATCATTTGTAGGGATAGGCTTTTCCTGGGGCTGGAAAATTAACCTATATGGATGGTCTAGGTCACAGGCCCACTGGCCTTTTCTATCAGAAGTCAATTCGTGAAATCTTCCGGGTTGGTGTCTAACATCTGCTAAAGTTGCTGAGGCTTTTAACTGATCTAAACGCTGTTTATATTTCTTAAATCGTACTGGACCCAGTTTTCTCTGACCCAACTTGTCATTATTAGCAAATTTCTCCAATTCCTGATCATCGAATATAATATCCATGCAAATATAAAATAATAATTAACAGAAGGTGTTAATAAAAAAATAAAATTTTAATTGAAGACTACGCCTCCAGCGGCCAATCCTTATACTGCCCCTCTGCCTGTTCAATCACCTCTTTCAACAAATTATCCAGTTCAGAAAACGGCACTTTGCCCCGTAATTCTTTTTTCACTGCGAGACGAATGGCGGCGCGGGCGTCTTCTTTTTTGGTCCAGTCGAGCTGGAGGTTTTTCTTGACTGAGTTTACAACTGTATGCACCAGGTCCTGAATGGGACCGGTTTGGTTCAGTAACTTTTCGTTGGCAGATAAAAGGTCGTAGAATGCCAGTTCGTCTTCGGTTAAACCAAGTTGCTTGGTCCTGATGTCATCTTGTTGGAATTCATTTGCGATGTCCAGCAGGTGCTTGATGGCTGCAATGGAATCCAAAGAATTTTTGTGGTAGTTACTCAGCACTTTTTCCAGCTCATCTTTCAGCTTGCGCATTCTTCGGATGTTCTTGGGCATTCGCACCCGTATCTCGTCATTGATGATCCTGCGCAGCAATTCTACTTTTATGTTCTCGTCGCCTTTTTCCTTTACAATGGCCTGAAAGCGATCGTCTACTATGGAAATATCGATCTTATCGAGGTTGTACATTTTTGCCAGATCTACAATTTCCTGTGACTCCAGGGATTTGCTTATCAGGTCTTTTATTTTTTCGTTCTTTTCCCTGCGCGGCCCGGGTGGGAACTTGATCTTTCTTATAATTTGGCGAATCTTCTGAATGATGCCGACTTCCTCCTGGATCTCCCAGATGCGGGAATCTGAACTGGTCATTGCCACCAGTTCTGCCAGCTTTCGCTCTTCGAGCAAAAAGGCATCGGTAACGGCATCAGATTTTAAAAGGCTGTTCACCACTCCGCTGGACCATTTCATTTTGGCCATATCGGTCATTGAATTGATGCTTTCCGCATAAAAATCACCTATCAAATCCTTCACTTTCTCAAATTGCTCCAGGCATATTTTTACCGCGGCTTCCAGATCCAGAGTGGGTTTTCCTTCTCCGCCTCCGGCGGTGTATTTTTTGGTGGCTTCTGCAAGGAAACCGGAGATGCCTATGAAATCTACTACGAGTCCGTTGGGTTTGTCCTTAAAAACCCGGTTCACCCTTGCAATGGCCTGCATCAGGTTATGGCCTTTCATTATCTTATCTACATACATCGTATGGGCGCAGGGGGCATCAAATCCCGTGAGCCACATATCGCGAACGATCACCATTTGCAGCGGATCCTCAGGTGTGCGGAAACGCTTTTTAATGGCTTCCATCGCATCTTTGGTCCGTATGTGAGGATTCCAGCCCGTAGGATCTTTACTGATGTTCCCCGTCATTATCACGGCTATTTCAGGGCATTTTTTAAGTGCGCTTAGCGCATTGTACATCTTTACACAGTTCTTCCGGCTCATACAAACGATCATCGCTTTGCCTTCCAAGCTTTCTGTTCTGGCTTTAAAATGGGTGAGAATGTCTTTGGCAACTCTTTCCACCCGGTCAGCAGCCCCGGCGGCATCTTCTATCGCTGCCCAAATGGCATTGTTCTCCTGGTCCTCATCTTCTTCCATTTCATCCAGTTCCTTATCGTATTTGGCTTTGATGTTGAGCGGAACCATTTTTGGCTCGTAATAAATGGGCACCGTGGCACCGTCTTCCACGGCCTGTTTGATATCATACGTATGAATTGTGGGGCCAAATACCTGCTGGGTATCGGCATCTTTGCCATCTACGGGAGTTCCGGTGAAGCCTATAAAGGAGGCATTGGGCAAGGCGCGTCTTATGTTCTGCGCAAAGCCGCCGCTATGGAATCCGTATTGGGTGCGGTGGGCTTCATCTGCCATCACGATAAGGTTGGTACGTTCAGAAAGTACAGGGTGGGAGAGCTCTTTTCCCGAAGCCAGTTCTTTTAACCGAAATTTCTCAATGGTGGTAAAGATCACCCCGCCACCATCGGTGCTCAGCAAGGCCCGCAGCTCATCTGTGGTATCGGCGTGTTGTACGTGGCCCACCAGGTCTTTGCACAGCACAAAATTCTCATAGAGTTGCTGGTCCAGGTCATTGCGGTCTACCTGGATGAGGATGGTAGGATTTTTCATTTCGGGCATTTGCCGCAGGATCCCGGTAAGGATGGCCATCGAAATGCTTTTACCAGATCCCTGCGTGTGCCAGATCACTCCCAGCCGGCCGTCACCTTTGGGTTTTATATTTTCTACCGCACTGTCCACCGCCTTTTTGATGCCCCAATACTGGTAATATTTTGCGCCTTTCTTGATTATTTTTCCGTTGTGGTCCTCGTGGAAAATGAAGTTTTGAAGGTAGTTTAATACCGTTTTCTTCGGAAATAATCCCTTCAGCAAGGTCTCCAGTTGCAGTTCCTGTTTCTGCTGAAGGTCATCCTCGTGTACGCTTTTCCACGGAGCAAACCACTTTAGGGAAGAATTGTACATTCCGTGCAGGGTTTCCAGCCCATCTGAAACTACCGTGATGGCATTGTAATCAAACAGCTGCGGAATATCCTGAAAGTAATGCCCAATTTGCCGGTGCGCGTTTTCCACACTCACCTCTGGATCAAACATATTCTTGAATTCAAAAACGATGAGCGGCAGGCCGTTGATGAAAACGAGTAGATCTGTGCGCCGGCTGTTCTTGCCAATGATCTTCACTTCATCTGCACACACAAAGGTATTTTTCTCCGGTTCCTTGTAATTGATAGGGTAGAGGTGCCGGGCCTGTTCTTTGCCCTCGGCATCTTTCCAGGTAATGGAAACCCCCTGGGTCATTTTAAGATGAAAATCGCGGTTGCGGTGATCGAGATCCATTCCCTGGTGCTGGGTGAAAGCTGCAAGGGCTTCATTAATGGCCGTTGCCGGTACGCCGGGATAGGAGCTCACTAAAAATTCCCGAAGATCCTCTTCCAGCACCACTTTTTTGAGATCCCGCTTCAGGGAATTGCCTTCTTTATAGGTGTACCCCAACTCTTTGAGGCACTCTATGGCAGCCTTTTGCACCGTAATCTCTATCATTTGTGTCATAGAACTTCAGATAAGGTTTTCTCCGCAACTTTCACACTGACTTCCCCGCTGATGAGTTTTGGCAATAAAGTGTCGCGGAGTTGAGTTAGGGTTTGGTTTTCAATTGTATTACTATAAATAATTTTAAACCAATTTTGTAGTTCAATTGTCACCTTTTTTACTACAGTAAAATCTGTTGGGAAAGCTAAATTGAGACTGTTAATGTTGTAAATGGGCAACTTAGGCTGCGTAGAACCTACAGTTTTACTTTGTATTTCATCTTGACCATTTTTGGAGGTTAATTGAAGATAAATGATTTCGGAAAATATTGTTTCTGTCTTTGATGTGATCTTAACGCAGTTCTCAGTTAAACTTGCGAGGTTAAGATCTTCACCAATTAATGCAACTTTACCTATTGTCCCTACAATTGATAATGTAATATCGCCAGTATTCACAATGTAATTTGAAATTGAACTAAATACATCATCAGGAACATACTCCATACCACTAACATTTAAATATGTTGAATTGAAATCTTTTACCCTCAAGTATGGATGGCTATTTGGATTAGTTTGTAATTGAGCTCCTTTTGGTAATCTCTTTCCACCTTTGACAAAAGAAATTTCATCCAATCTCTTTACTTCCCATCCCTTCGGAATTTCTCCCAATTCTGAATCTACAAATTCCCCATCCTGAAAAGGCCCAAAATCAACAAACCAGTGCTTGTATAAAGCCATAGCCATTTCTTCCAGGGTTTTGTTCATCTGGAGGTTGAGCTCGATCTTAGCATCTAAAGCTTTTAGAATTTGACCGATTTCAACCTGTTCAGCAAAAGGTGGAAGAGTAATAGATAAAGAACTAATAGAAGTATTATTTAAGCTTGCTCTTGTGGTCATTGTTGCGTGCGAGGAAACTTCATTCCTAAAGCTATTTGATCTTAAAAAGTATCCTATGAATTCCGGATGAATTTTGACTGTTGATCCATTTTTTTGTCGCAATCTTTTACAAAATCCATTGAAAGTAGCATTAGGGTAATCTTTTAATGCAACGGAACTCATTCCCAGTTCGTGCAGAGTTTCACTTGTTCTTGTCAAGAAAATATCACCTCTTTTTACGGAACCTCGAATTTGCTCTTTTTCAGTGGTATTGGCTAAATCACCAAGTTCAGAAGGAATAAAGTAATTGTAAAAGACATCCTTGAATGTCAAGAAAGGGCTTCCGAAACCAAATTGATCTCTTGATTTAGACAGACCAGAAGCGGTTTCAAAAAGTTCTGAAAATTTATATGTTTTCCAGTTTTCTGGCATTTGTTGTTGTTTGTTTTTTAAATTCCGGTTTAATCTAAGGTGCGGTAGTTTTTATTTTTTTATTTTTTTCTTGGTTTCAATTATATAAAAGTTGTCCTTATCCTTAAACACAAAGTCAATATTCTTCATTTTATCTAATGAATTAGAAAGTTCATTATATTGAATAGCATAGTTTTCGGTAAAACTTTTAAGAGAATTTTCTATTTGAAATGACATATTTTGAAGTTGACTAAAATCTGGTAATTTAATCGAGTTTTTATTTTCTTTTCTCATCCTCTCAATTTCAGTTTCCATTTCATCCACTTTAATCTGAAGCTCGTTTTTCTCCTCAAGAATTTTATTATTTAAGGATTCAAGTCCTTCTTTAGTGCTTTTATAATGCCCCATAATCTTCTCGGAAGTCAATTCTTTAAGAGTTTCATTTCTCTCTTTCAAGACTTTTATTTGTTCTTGAATCGACTCAATTTGAGCTTTCTTAGCTTCACGATATTCCGAACCCCATCTTATTTTCGCAACCCAAGCTAAAATTGATGCTATAATACTTAGGCCAGTGATTGTTATATATAATATTTCCATTGATTGATTAATTCAATTTAAATGTGGTTTGTTTTTTTTAGAATCCATACTTATCTTTTCGAAGCTTAAATGCTTTTTCTCCACCTTCCATTACTGATGTGATTTCATTTCTAATTAATTTTTTGTCAATCGCACCTTCTTCTTTAATAATTCCTCTAGTCTGACTTGAAGAATCTTTATAATCGCAACATATCACAAGCTCTGCATCTCCGTTTACAACTAGGTTTGCATTGTGGCTAGTAAAAATTAGTTGTCTCTTTTTCTTTGCATCCCAAATGTTTTTTATTATTTGATCAATTGCTCTATTATCAATATCGTCTTCGGGTTGGTCTATTAGAAGTGGAATTCCGGGTTGATTTAAAAGGACAGTAAGTAAAGCAGTCGCCTGTTGACCTGCAGAGGCTTCTCTAAATGGAATGACATCTCCAAGCTGGTTATTGGTTGTGTAAAAGAATTCAGGATTAAATTCTAATTCACTGACTGAAAT
This sequence comes from uncultured Antarcticibacterium sp., assembly GCA_964636585.1. GTDB lineage: Bacteria > Bacteroidota > Bacteroidia > Flavobacteriales > Flavobacteriaceae > Gillisia. Next base: position 3,498 of record CAZWSP010000104.1, on the reverse strand, counting down.
TCTCAGCCAATCATCAGTAGTTAACTTGTTGCATAGTTTGGTTTTATGCTCTTCGCTGTAACCGCAGTTTGTTAGTTTTGGCGTTTCAGGAATTGATAATGTTTTGTCTTCGGAAACCTTTAGTTCAGCTAACAATCTGAATTCCTCAAGAATATCTATGTATTCTTTAACTGGGTCAGTGGATTCCTTAATACTCTCTATAATGGCATCTATTCTTTCTTCTCTTATTCGTGTGCCTTCAAAAATTCCCTTGAGTTGTGTCTTTAAAGGCAAAAGATTTATACTTTTTGTTACTTCTGCTTTTATAAGGTTTTTAGAAAGTTCTGTGAATTTTAGAGCTTGTTCATTTAAAAGGGAAACCTTTTCTGTATGGTAATTAAGCCAATTTAGCTTCTGGGCCTCAAATTCTTCCTCAGGTGTACCAATCTCTTTGATTAGTAAAGTTCTATCAGAAATTATTTTACTAATCTCACTAATTCTTTTTTCAATATTTTGAATCTCTGATAATTGTTGTTGGCTCGATTGAGAGTTGTTTTTTGCTTGTTCATATGCGACTTCAAATGCGGCCTTTTTTTCAGACCATTCTCGAATTTTGGCATTGAGTATAGTTAATTTTTCAGGACTAAAAATTTCTTTGAATGTTTGAACTACTACCTTTATTTCTGAAAATTTAGAGTTTACTTCATTGGATATTTCCTGGATTAATGTTCTATTTTCCAATTCCTCTATACTTCCTAAAGATTCAGGATATGTTTCCAGAAGTTTTGATAGTTCATCCGCTTTATTTTCAAAAATCTGTAATTCGTTTTTTGAATTAGAGATAATTGTTTCTTCTACTTCAAATTTTGACTTTTTATTAATTGTTTGCTGATCTGCTTCAGAAACACCTCTAAGTGATTTTCGGATATTGTCTGCTTGATCATTTAAAGAATGTGATTCAAGATGGAAATTGTCAATTTCTTGCTGAATCTCTTTTTTTCTAATTAATTGATTATAGGAATTCTTAAGTTTTGTTCCCGTCTCACTTAATTTAAATTTAATTGTTCCTAAACTATTGGTAATGGGTTGCTCAATGAACCTCTTTAATTCTTCGGTTTTTACACCAACATCACTTAATTGCTTTTGACTATAAGATTGAATAGGTAATACTTTTCTAATATCGTCCTCTTTGACTTGTTGAAATTCCCCGTTACCAATTTTTAATAATATTTCTCTTGTTTGTGAATTGCGTTTAACAATATGTAATATTCCATTTTTAACCATAGTTATACGCACTTCTCCACCAACTTCATACAGCGTTTTTTGTATAAGTGCTTTTCTCCTTTTTTCTATAATACTTAATTCATCAAAATCAGAGTTCTGAATGGTTTGATCACACAAACCCCATCTTAAATACTCAAGAATCGTGGATTTACCTGTTCCTCTTCCACCAATAAGAGCATTGTATTGTTGGTTCAAATTGATATTGAAGGTACCTAAGAATTTTGAAGTAGTTACATCTATAGATTGAATGAAAATTTGTGGTAATTCAGGTTCTTCTTGTGATATTCGAGATTCTTTAGCTAGACAGGCCTGTTTAATAGCTTCGGCTGTTGGTTCAACCCATTTTATCCAGGTTGAATATTTTCCAAATTCTCTACCATCTTCATATCGATTATCTGAAGTAGAAATTACTGCTATGGATTTGTTGCCATAATTGACATCACCACCATTAAGTTTATTCTGATAACCACTATCAGTAGAAATAGCTTTGTCTACATATCCTCCTACACAAGGCATTTTTCTATAATGTTCATGAAAACCACTGCGCATTATAGTATGTCCACCACTTTTTCCAACATTTGGTAAGATTACATATCTTCCTTTACAATAGCTTAATTCATCTAGTTTTTGATGTAAATGAACTAAGTCATGAATTAAAGTATGTGATATCTTTAGAGTTGGTATAGTGATTTTCTCAAATTCATTTGTTGGATTGATTCCAAAAAAGTTTAAAACTGAATCCAAATTAGAATCACTGAAGTCAAAGTCAAAAATAATAATACATTGGCTTACGGGATTTGCCAAACTCATTTCAATACCTGGAAAAACAGTAATAATTTTTTCAAATTCTGAATTGGATTTGAATTCTTGATTCTGTAATTCCGCAACTTTTCTTAACTGCTTTACAAATACAACATCATGATGGTCAGTCATCGCAATTGCATTTAATCCAGCGTCTCTAATTTTTTGTAAATATTCTTTCGAAAACTGATCCCTTTCTAAAGTAATTTTTTCCTTTTGTTCAGGTGTTATATTTTCAATTTCTTCTGGACTAAGTCCATATTTATTTCCAGTATAGGCTATATCTCTGGGGCTATGTACCTGAAAATCGCATCTGTAAAAATGAGCGCCTTTGTCCATTTAATTTTTTTTCAATGTTATATTGATATTGTTCGTTTCGATTACCGCCATTGTTGTGTAGTGTTTTTATTCTAAGGTTGGTTTCATATTACAACAAGGACAAACTGCGTCTTTTAGGATTTCCGTTATTTTAGAAATATTATTTAATTCTTCTTTATCGGCAATTCCTGCTAATTTCATTTTATTCAACAGTTTTTGTTCTTTCATTAAGCCTTTCAAATATTCAACTAATGATTCTGAGGAATTAAATTTTTTATCACCGTGCTCTATATCAAGTTTTCCGGTCATATAACATTTTTTACATTTCCCAATAAAGAAATCTGGTATTTCAATATTTACTTGCTGTTTATTTTTTTCGCAGTTATAATTTTCGCAAGTAAAGGTGATTTTTGATTTCATTCATCTACATCTTATCTGACCAAGATTCCTTGTAACTCTCAATACTTTCATTCCCATTACTCCATTCTACAGTGACAATATTTAAGTCTGGATTTACTTGAAAAGTTCTACATTTATCCTTAGTCTCGTATGTTACAATTATATTTTCCTCGTTATTTTTTATAACATATTTTTTACCAAATAAAGTCGCACCACCTGTAGAGTATGGCGATTCTTCTGTTTCGAAATCATCAATTGAAGGTAGAATGAACATATCTTGTTCTTTAGAATATTTTTTAATTTGATGGACTATTTTGTCATATAATTCTTTCATTTCTTTTTTTTAAGTTTTAAGCAACGTCCCGAATAAAGAAAGCTGTGGGGCTAAAGACCTCAATTTATCAGTTAAAAATTAACTTTTAATGTCAGTTAAAAATTGTCTTTTTGTGAGGTTTTCCGCAATTTGTGTTATTCGTTGTTGGGCATAGTTTTTTAGAATTTTTCATTCCAAACAGTTACTTTATTTCCTTTCTCATAAGTCTCAAAAAGACAAAGTCTATTCTCAATATCTAATTCCATATAAATGCCTAATTCATAACCGCAGACGTGTTCGGGAAATGTTTTTCCATCATTCGACCATACATCGTCAAAGCTTTCCTTTGTCAAAGCGCGTAATCTAATTCTATCACTATTCTTTTTTTCTTCAGGTCGGTTCGA
>CAZWSP010000103.1:0-12138 GCA_964636585.1 uncultured Antarcticibacterium sp. | reverse complement strand
AATTATATATAAAAGATTAATTGGAAGACACATTATTAAATTCACAATTAAACTTTAATTATATCTCGATAATTATCAATAGTTTAACTAATTCAATATTTTCTGCATTTTTACATAAATAATGTCAATTTTATTGAATTGTAAATACACCTAGTTTTAGTTATATTTGTAACAATTCAAATAGTATTTCATGCAAAGCGAAACACCATCTAAAGAATCTTTATCCTTTGAAGATTTTAAAACACAGGTTTTAGAAGATTATAAAATAGCAGTAACTAGTAGAGAATGTAGTCTATTAGGAAGAAGAGAAGTGTTAACCGGAAAAGCCAAATTTGGAATTTTTGGTGATGGAAAAGAGATTCCTCAACTTGCTATGGCTAAAGCTTTCAAAAATGGAGACTTTAGATCGGGTTATTATAGAGATCAAACCTTTATGATGGCTATTGGCGAACTTAATATAGAACAGTTCTTCGCAGGATTGTATGCAGACACCAATATTGAAAATGAACCTATGTCGGCAGGAAGACAAATGGGTGGCCACTTTGCTACTCAGAGTTTAAATGAAGATGGTAGCTGGAAAAATTTGATGAATCAGAAGAATTCCAGTGCAGACATTTCTCCTACCGCAGGGCAAATGCCTAGACTTCTTGGTTTGGCACAGGCTTCTAAGATTTATAGAAATGTAGAAGGAATAGATTCAGAAAAATTTTCTGATAATGGAAATGAAATTGCATGGGGAACTATTGGAAATGCAAGTACCAGTGAAGGTCATTTTTGGGAAACTATAAATGCAGCCGGAGTTTTACAAGTGCCAATGGTAATGAGCGTATGGGATGATGAATACGGAATTTCGGTTCACGCTAAACATCAAACCACCAAAGAGAATATTTCTGAGATCCTTAAAGGATTTCAAAGAGATGAAGATGCTAAAGGTTACGAAATAATTGTAGTGAATGGTTGGAACTATGTTGCTTTAGTTGAAGCTTATGAAAGAGCTTCAAAAATTGCACGAGATACCCACTCCCCTGTTTTAATTCACGTGAATGAAATAACGCAACCTCAAGGACATTCTACCTCAGGATCTCATGAGCGTTACAAAAATGCCGATAGATTAAGTTGGGAAAGAGAATTCGATTGTAATGTGAAATTCACCGAATGGATTTTAGAGAACAACTTCGCAACAGAAGAAGAATTACAAGCGATAGACCAAGATATTAAGAAGCAGGTAAGAGATGGTAAAAAAGCAGCATGGACTGCTTATAGCCAACCTATGAAAGATAAACTTTCTGGGCTTATGCCACTTCTAGAAAACGCTGCGGAAAACTCAGATGATAAAGATGCGATTCTATCTTTAAAAAAGGAATTATCTGAAATTAAAGATCCTCTTAAAAAAGATCTTTTAGTTGCAGCAAGAAAGAGTCTGCGCTATATGATTGGGATGGAAAGCGATGCAAAGTCTCAGCTAATAAACTGGATCGAGACCTACACCAAAAACTCCCAACCGGAATATAGCAGTCATCTTTATAGCGAATCTGAAAATAATGCTAGTTCTATCGAAGAAGTAGCTGCAGAATACAATGACGATTCTCAAGAGGTTGATGCTAGAATAATTTTAAGAGATAACTTCGACAAGATCTTCGAAACAAGACCAGAAACATTGATCTTCGGAGAAGATAGTGGAGCAATTGGAGATGTGAATCAAGGTTTAGAAGGACTTCAAGAAAAATACGGCGAACTAAGGGTTGCCGATGTTGGAATTCGTGAAGCAACTATATTAGGTCAGGGTCTAGGAATGGCAATGAGAGGTTTACGACCAATTGCTGAAATTCAATATTTGGACTACATTTTATATGCGCTTCAAATAATGAGTGACGATCTTGCCACTTTACAGTATAGAACAAAAGGAAGACAAAAAGCTCCGGTTATTGTTAGAACCAGAGGACATAGATTAGAAGGTATCTGGCATAGTGGATCACCAATGGGTGCATTAGTGCATTTATTAAGAGGAATTCATATTCTTGTTCCTAGAAACATGACCAAAGCAGCTGGGTTTTACAATACGCTATTACAAGCAGATGAACCTGCATTAGTAGTAGAATGTCTAAATGGATATAGACTTAAAGAAAAATTACCAACCAACTTGGGTGAGTTTAGAACTCCGCTTGGTGTTGTTGAAACTATTAAAGAAGGAAAAGACATCACCTTAGTTTCTTACGGTTCTACTTTAAGATTAGTAGAAGAAGCCGCTAATGAATTAAAAAAAGTGGGAATTAATGCTGAAGTGATCGATGTACAATCACTTTTACCATTCGATCTAAATAAAGATATTGTAAAGAGTGTTGCCAAAACCAACAGATTGCTAGTGATAGATGAAGATGTTCCAGGCGGAGCTTCTGCATACATCATGCAAGAAATTCTTGAAAATCAGAATGCGTATGTTTATTTAGATAGCAAACCTCAAACTTTAGCTGCGAAAGAGCATAGACCAGCGTATGGAACAGATGGAGATTATTTCTCTAAACCTTCTACAGAAGATATATATGAGAAAGTGTATGAGATCATGAATGAAGCGAATCCTTCAAAATTTCCGGCACTTAGATAATTAAAATGTTTATATAAAAATCCCCGTTCTAAATTAGAACGGGGATTTTTTATGCTTTTATCTAATAATTCTTTGTCATCCTAAGCGCAGTTGAAGGATTTCCCTCAAGCTGAACTTGTTTCAGCTTTTAACTTTAATATGTTCGACTTAAGAGATCCTGAAATAAATTCAGGATGCCGTTATTTGAATAAGTTCAATAAAATTCTTCTTTGTCACACGTTCGAAGTCAAAGGATTTCCGTCAAGCTGAACTTGTTTCAGCTTCTAATTTTAATATGTTTGACTTAAGAGATCCTGAAATAAATTCAGGATGAATGTATTAAATTAAAATTGTCGCATTGAGCGAAGTCGAGATGCTTCGACAAGCGCAGCATGACATTTAGAAATTGACTTCCCTTAATGAAGATTATGGCAACCACTTCTTTTCGAAGTTAGGTTTACGCTTTTCCAGAAAGGCATCTCTTCCTTCCTTTGCTTCATCTGTCATATATGCAAGTCTAGTTGCTTCTCCAGCAAAAACTTGCTGCCCGACCATTCCATCGTCTGTAAGGTTCATGGCGAATTTCAACATTTTTATTGAAGTTGGAGATTTAGCTAATATTTCCTGAGCCCACTCATAGGCGGTATTTTCCAATTCTGCATGCGGAATAACTGAATTTACCATCCCCATTTCAAAAGCTTCTTGAGCAGAATAATTTCTTCCTAAGAAAAAGATCTCTCTTGCTCGCTTCTGCCCTACCATTTTTGCTAAATATGCTGAACCATATCCACCGTCAAAACTGGTAACATCGGCATCTGTTTGCTTGAAAATTGCATGTTCCTTGCTAGCCAAGGTCATATCACATACTACATGCAAACTATGTCCTCCACCAACTGCCCAACCGGGCACCACTGCAATAACCACTTTTGGCATAAAACGTATTAAACGTTGTACTTCTAAAATGTTTAATCTATGCATTCCATCTTCTCCCACATAACCTTGATGTCCTCTGGCTTTTTGATCTCCACCACTACAGAAAGAATAAACGCCATCTTTAGAAGATGGTCCTTCCGCAGAAAGTAATACAACTCCTATAGAAGTATCTTCTTGGGCATCATAAAAAGCATCATATAATTCACTGGTAGTCTTTGGCCGAAACGCATTGCGTATATCTGGCCTATTAAATGCTATTCTGGCAACACCATTAGCCTTTTTATAAGTAATGTCCTCGTATATCTTAGCAGACTTCCATTCTATCTTGCTCATCGTTTTAATTTTTTATAAAAATAGAGTTTTTGTAAAACTGTACATAATATTAACCAAAGAAGAATACTTTAAAACTTCAACATAAAAAAAGCCTGAGATCAATTTCTCAGGCTTTTAACAAATTTTAAGTATTTGTTATTTCGAATATTTAGCCATAAGTGGTTGTAATTTCATTCCCCACATCTGACCTATTTGCATGGATTTTTCCATAATAATTGGCAATTCAGAAGTCATTTTCTTACCAACTTTGGTATTATAAAAAGCGATCACTTCGTCTAATTCTGCTTCCGTGAAGCTTTCCATATAAACAACAGCAAGTTGATCGTAAAGATCTCCCATACTTGCTTCAATGTCTGCTTTAAAGGCAGCTTGATTTTCTTCAGGAACCATAGCATAAAGTGGCTTTAACATAACATCGAAAGTTGCTCCGGAGTTTATCTCTATCAATTTAACTGCTTTAGCTTTGTAAGCAGCATCTGCTTCTTGAGAGAATCCTGAGAACCCTACTAATAAAAATAATACTGCGTAAAATGCATTTTTCATAAACTTGATTTTTTAGTTGTTCAAAAATAAAATTATTTCGCTTTTAAAAAAGTAAAAAGTGATGAAAACACGATGTTGTATAGAAATTTTCAAAGAATTAGACTCATTAATTAGCTATTGCATAATTCTTGATATCTTTGAGTTAAATGAATCCGATGAAATTTTTTACAACAATTATTTTCTCTATTTTAATTAGCGCCTTTGGAGTGGCTCAGGAAATTCCTGCAGTTAATTCTCCAACAGATTTTATAATAAAGCGCACCGAGATCGTTCCATCGCTTTCTATACTTGCTCCTGAAAATCCATATGTTGGAAAGTTCAGAATAAGAACTGTGAATTTTGATGAGAAAGAAATTCCTATTGAAGTAAATATTTCTGAAGTTATGCGTGAGGTAGAATATGAGCGCGCTAATAAATATGTTGAATTAGCACCACCAGTTCAACAATTTTCAGAGAAAAAGAATTCGGTTAGTTTTTCTATGAATCCGAGAGATAACGATGCGAGATATTTCAATCAGAATTTTAATCCGTATTTACCAAAAACCGGGGTGAGAAATATGGTTTACAAAGATGCTTCAGAGAACACAACTCCTTTATATTATAGCAGGTATTCTCCTTTTTACAGAAGATATTAGAAAGTATTATTCTTTTTTCAGATAGATACCATCATCTTTAATATCTATCATTCGCTGCTTATACAAAGTCCCAACAGCTTTTTTAAAGCTTTTCTTACTCATTTGTAACACACGCTGAATTTCAGTAGGATCTGACTTATCTGTAAGATTCAAATAGCCGTTTTTCAACGAAAGTTCATTCAAAATACTTTCAGCATTTGGCTCGATACTTCTATATCCAGGACGTTGCAATGTAACATCCAGTTTACCATCTGGTCTGGTCTTTTTAATCCAACCTCTTAAACGATCTCCAGGATTTAGATCTTGAAAAATATCATCTTTATAAATAAGACCTTGATGTAATTCATTTACAATAACATTTACCCCAAGATCTGTAGGATTTACCACGATGATATCTACTTCTTCATAAGGCTCAACCGTGATCTCAGAATTATCCATGAAGGCGTTGGTCTTGCTAGATGCAACCAATCTTTCGGTAACTTCATCTAAATAACAAAACACTAAATACCAGCTGTCCTTACGCATTTTTGAAGCCATTTCACGATAAGGCACAAAAAGATGCTTTTCTAATCCCCAGTCAAGAAATGCTCCAATATCAGATACTTCCACACATTTCAAATACGCAAACTCATCTAACTTCACATAAGGGCGAAGCGTAGTGGCAACCGGACGCTCAGAATGGTCCAAATAAACAAAAACGTCTATTTCGTCTCCAATATTAAAGGTTTCGGGTTTGTATTTATTTGGTAATAACACCTCATCATCTCCAGATCCGGTAAGAAATAATCCCGGTTCGGTATCACGATCTATTATTAAAGTATGGTATTGTCCTAGTGTAAGCATAACTGAATTTTAAAAGGCAAAGATACTTTAATATTATGGGAATTCTTAAAATCCTGTGGCATTCTAAATTGCTTCGGAATTCAAGTTTTTTCTATAGAATTCTTAAGTTATTTCAGCTTAAAAATGAGGATTTTATTATCTCATAAAGCTGAAGTATTCCAGCAAAACTTCATCATTTAAAAGTCTTGGTGTAAAAATCTCTAGTAATTTAGGTCGATCTGAAGCTTCGAAAAAGTCTGATAATTCTTCTTCTAAAGTATGAGAATCCTTCACTAGTGAATAGTCCAAACCATACATATCACAAAGTGGTTTTGCGTTGAGATCATGAACTGTTTCAAAATAGGTTTCGAAATTCTCTGTATCCTTATTCCCGGGAAGTATTCTAAAAATACCACCACCGGAATTATTGATCACTATTATTCTGAAATTTTCAGGAATATGGCGATTCCATAGTGCATTACTATCATAAATAAAACTCAAGTCTCCACAAATTAGGATGGTTGGCTGCTTATTCACCATTGCGGCGCCCACAGCGGTAGAAACACTTCCATCTATTCCACTTGTTCCTCTATTACAAAAAACAGCCTGTGTTGGCTCCCAATTGAATAGTTGCGCATAGCGCACGGTAGAACTGTTACCAAGTTGTACATTATAATTCCCGGGTATAGCGGGAACTATTGCTTGCATCGCCTTAAAATCTGAATATGGGATCTTTTCCACATAAACATCATGCCTAGCTCGGCGCTGTTCGTTTATGCCTTTCCAATGCTGCGCATATTCACTTTTTACAGAATCGGTTTCAGGCAAAAACTTTTGAAAAAAGCTGTTTACTGAAGTTTCAAAATGCTTGTTCAAACAGAAAAAGGTATTGTAAGCCTTTTTAGGATCTATATGCCAATGCTGCTTTGGCTGGTAATTCCTTAAAAAAGATTTGATCTTTTTAGAAACTATCATCCCTCCAAAGGTTAACAAAATATCCGGCTGCAAGGCTTTAAATTGCTCATCTGCATCTTCACATTTTTCTATAGGACCAATCAAGGTATCTATTCGAGTAAAGAATTCGGGATTATGAAGGTTAGAAGTAGTTTCGGTTAGGACAAGCACTGTAGGATCTTCAGCTAAAAGATCTAAGTACTTATGTTCCACACTATTTGGAGCCATCACTCCAACAATGATCATTTTTCGTTTCGCTTTATTCCAAAGATTTAAATACGGCTGCAATTCTATATTAGAATATTCGCGCATGCTCAAATCAGGAAATATCTCTACAGGATCTGTGATCTTTTGATCGTCTACTGCATATAAAGGCTCATAAAACGGAACATTTATATGAACGGGACCATTATTTTCTATAGCGCTGTTCAAGGCTAGATTGATCTCTCTTTCGTTGTGCCTTCTACTTTCAAATTGTTTCTGGATCAACTTTTTATCTGAAACTTCATTTTCCAAAACCAGTTCAGAATACAAGTTAGCCGAATATAAAATATGATTTTCGAAAACGTTTTTCTGCCTTATGGTTTGTCCGTCTCCAATATCAATACGTTCTATAGGTCTATCTGCGGAGATCACTACCAAAGGAATATCGCTGTAATATGCTTCGGCAACCGCTGGGTAATAATTTAATAAAGCAGACCCGGAAGTACAAACCACTGCTACAGGTTGTTTTAATTGCTGGGCAATTCCCAAAGCAAAAAACGCAGCACAGCGTTCGTCTACAATACTATATGCTTCAATTTCTGGATGATTGGTAAACCCAATGGTTAAAGGTGCATTTCGGGATCCCGGAGAGATCACTACATGTTTAATGTTTTTTGCAACACATAATGCAACTATCGATTGGGCAACCGGTATTTTGGAATATTTCACACTAAAAGTTTAAATGAAATGGAGCTGAACATAAAAATAGTAAGCCATTTTATGTAGCTTCAGCTAACTCAAAATTACAATTTTTCCACAGTAAATTCGCAGGAAAACTATTTTATAAAGCCGCTTTCATGGTGCGGGTTTTATTTACAGTTTCTTCCCATTCTGAGGTGGCATCAGAATCTACTGTAATTCCTCCTCCTACATATATCTTCACTTCGGCATCATCATATTTTAAACATCTCAAATTCACAAATAAAGAAGAATCTTTTCTAATGCTGGAATATGCCTGATTTTCCTGATTTCTGGTTCTGCTGCTCCTCTTGGTTTCCGTAGTCATGTTCAAAGGTCCGAGATAACCGGTGTAAAACTCCCTATCATAATTTTCATGAGCTAAAATGAATTTATATGCTTCATTTGTTGGCAACCCACATATTGCTGGAGTTGGATGCAATACTTTTAAAATATTACCAATTTCTGAAGCATCGGTTTTAAAAAAACCTGAAATATCTGTTCTTAAATGAAGCAAACTTCCAGCTTCACTATTATAGGTCTCAGAAATTTTTAATTTCTCTTCAGAATATCCTAATTCGTTTAACTTTGAAACTATAGAATCTGTAACCAATTGTTGTTCTGTTATTTCTTTTTGAGTCCAGTTATTTTCAGAAAAATTCTGAAGCTTTCTGGTCCCTGCAAGCGCCATCGTACTAAATTTAGTCCGTTCAGTTTTCAAAAGTGTTTCCGGAGTAGCGCCAATCCAAACTCCTGTTTCGGGATGACTCCAGATATAAACAAACGCATTTCGATATAAGCTGAGCAAATTCTGAAAGATTTCAACTGCGGAAAGTCTTGTTTTCTGAATTTCTTTTCTGGATAAAACAACTTTCTGAAGCTTGCCCTCTTTAATAGTTTGTATTCCTAAACTTACCAGATCAATATGTGCAGTTTTAGATTTTTCTTGTTTTTCTGAAAAGTTTTCTTTTGAATTGTTTTTACTAAGGTCTAATACTTCAAAATCTAAAAGCATATTTGAAGCACTTCCTTTTTCAGGAATAAAAAGTGGGTTTTCTAAATTCTTAAATGGCGCAAAGATAAATCCGCTTTCAGAAAAATCTTTAATCCTAAAAGATTCTTCAGAATTCTGAGTCAACATGTGGATAACAGATTTTCCCGGAAGCCTATAACTCACCACCGGTTTTCCTTCTTCAAGTTGATTCTCTAATAAATTGAAAAATTCTTCCGAGCTCATTAGCTTTTTTTAGGCAATGAAATGGTGGTTAATTTAACCAATGAAATGAGATTATCTGCTTCGTCGGTGATCTTAATTTCCCATAGTTGAGTGGTTCTACCTTTATGTATTGCTGAAGCTTTTGCAAATACAAATCCTTCTCGAATACTTTTTATATGATTTGCAGAGATTTCAATTCCACGTATCACAAAGTCAGTAGAATTATATAATAGCAAAGAAGCCATACTCCCAATTGTTTCTGCCAAAGCTACGGTAGCGCCTCCATGTAATACGCCATCTGGCTGATGCACTTTTGAGGTCACCGGCATTTTCCCTAACACATAGGCATCTGTAATTTCTACAATTTCAATATTCAAGGTTTCCATTAAGGTGTTCTTGAACATATGCCTACATTTTTCAAGTAATTCCTCGTTCTGCATATTAAATAGATTGTTTACTTTGTAAAAATACAAAACGAAAAAGGATGAATCCAACCGAAAAACAGGTTTCTTATAAAATCACAAACTCCTATAGCACCTTAAATGAAAAGACTTCAAAAACTAAAAATGTTTGGGTTGTCTTTCACGGAATTGGGTATCTATCTAAGTATTTCCTCAAATATTTTAAAGGATTAGATCCTCAGGAAAATTATATCATCGCTCCGCAGGCGGCCTCCAAATATTATCTCAACGGAAAATATACACACGTTGGTGCCTCGTGGTTCACAAAAGACAATACCCAGCAAGAAGTAGAAAATGCAATGAATTATTTAGATGAAGTTTATAACGCTGAAGATCTGGGATCTGCAACAAATCTTATAGTTTTGGGCTATTCTCAGGGTGTTTCTGTTGCGACAAGATGGGTTGCAAGAAAAAAACTAATCCCAAACCAGTTGATCTTATGTTCCGGTGGACTTCCAAAAGAATTGGTGGCAGAAGATTTTCAGCATTTATCTGAAAAAGAAGTAACAATGATCTACGGAGATAAAGATCCATATATGAACGAAGAACGCCTGCAATCTGAAAAGATCAAGCTACAAGAACTTTTCCCTAAAAACTTGACTGTTATTCCTTTTGATGGAGTTCACGAAATGAAACCCTCCATAATAGAATCTTTAGTTTAGATTTACTTTTATAATTCTGATAAATGAAAAAACGCCAAGCCGATTCAAAAAGTTCTAAAAGCTCTTTACTAAAAAGTATTGGTCCAGGCTTTTTACTAGCGGGTGCGGCAATTGGAGTTTCTCATTTGGTACAAGCCACACGTGCAGGTGCAGATTATGGTTTCATTTTGATCTGGGCATTGGTCTTAGCTTGTGCTACCAAGTATCCCTTCCTTGAATTCGGACCTCGATATGCAGCGGCTACCGGCAATCACCTTATTACAGGCTATAAGAAATTAGGCAAATTTCCCTATTGGGCATTTATAGTTTTTACTGTGGGGACAATGTTCATTATTCAAGCTGCGGTTACCATAGTAACTGCTGGCTTGGCAGAAAAACTATTTAATTTTGGCTGGTCTCCATTTATCTGGAGTTTGGTTATTCTTATATTTTGCATCTCGCTGCTGCTTATTGGGAAATATCCTGGATTGGATAAAAGTATGAAGATCATTGTGACCTTTCTTACCCTTGCAACTCTAGCTGCGGTAGTAATGGCTTTTGGCGCCGGTACTTATGCAAATACCATTGCTACCCCTACTCCATCTTTATGGACCACCGCAAGTATTGGTTTTATAATCGCTTTTATGGGTTGGATGCCCATTCCTATCGATGCCTCTGTATGGCATTCTATCTGGACACGGGAAAAGGCGAAACAAACCAAACACAAGCCGAGTATAAAAGAAGCGTTCACCGACTTTAATATAGGTTATCTCTCTGCTGCTTTTATTGGTCTCTTATTTCTAACATTGGGGGCTCTGGTCATGTTTGGGAGTGGCACGTCGTTTTCTTCCAACTCTGTAGAATTTTCCTCACAACTGGTAGCGCTTTATGGCAAAACCTTAGGCTCTTGGAGTACTCCGATAATTTCTATAGCTGCATTTGTCACTTTATTAAGTACAACCCTTACCGTAACAGATGCTTTTCCTAGAGTGATCTCTGAATTGTTAAATCCCGAAGATAAAAAACTTCAGAATGATAGGAAAAAGTGGAAAGATTATAGCATTGGGATCTTTTTAATCCCAATATTATCTTTGTGTATCTTGTTTTTCCTTTCCGGTTCTTTCATATTTCTAATAGACTTTGCCACCGGACTTTCATTTTTATCGGCGCCATTTCTAGCTTGGTTCAATTATAAATTGGTTACCGGAAATCATTTAAAAAAGGAAGATCAGCCGTCTGGAGCTTATAAGATATTTAGCTTAATCTGCTTTGCTTTGTTGGTAATCTTCACGTTCGTGTATCTTTATTATATTCTGTTTTTATAACTATTTCAAACAAAAAAAGATCCCGATTTTCATCGGGATCTTTTAGTACGATCTTGTAATCAAGATCTATTATTTAGATGCTTATTTAACTTCTTCGAAGTCTACATCTTCAACATCATCTGCTTGTTTTGCATCATCTGCTCCACCTGCATCAGCACCCGGAGCTCCGTTTGCACCTTGACCTTCAGCTTGTGCTTTGTACATTTCTTCTGAAGCTGTTTTCCATGCTTCATTCAATTTGTCCAATGCTGGAGTAATAGTAGCAATTTCCTGAGTTTCGTAAGCTTTCTTCAATTCTTCTAAAGCATCTTCAACTGGCTTTTTCTTATCCTCAGATATCTTATCACCAAATTCCTTCAATTGCTTTTCAGTTTGGAAGATCATTCCATCTGCCTCATTCAACTTGTCTACTTTCTCTTTAGTCTTCTTATCAGATTCAGCATTTGCTTCAGCATCTTGCTTCATCTTTTGGATCTCCTCTTCAGTTAATCCAGAAGAAGCTTCAATTCTAATATCCTGAGTCTTATTAGTAGCTTTATCTGTAGCACTTACTTTAATAATACCATTCGCATCAATATCAAAAGTTACTTCAATTTGTGGAGTTCCTCTTTGTGCTGGTGGAATTCCATCTAAATGGAATCTACCAATGGTTTTATTATCTGTTGCCATAGGACGCTCTCCTTGTAAAACATGGATTTCAACCGATGGTTGATTATCTGATGCTGTAGAGAATACCTGAGACTTTTTAGTTG
>CAZWSP010000102.1:0-12338 GCA_964636585.1 uncultured Antarcticibacterium sp. | reverse complement strand
TATAATGATTGGCGATAGCTACGAAGCCGATATAAACGGTGCCATTAATGCTGGTTTAAAAGCTATTTATTTTGATTATTACAATAAAAATGAGAGTGTAGAAGTGCCGCAAATTCAAAAGTTAAAAGAGCTTAGAAGATATTTATAGCAATAAAGAATTTATATCTTCGTTTCTATAACTCAATCATTCCCCAAAATGTCTTTTTTTAAACTGCATAAAACCCAATTCTTACTGGTGCTTTTTAGCCTAGTATTGGTTTCTTGTGTGAAAGGGGTAGATCTTAATCAAAGAGAAGAAATTGCACTCACTCCAGATCTCCAGGTAAGTTTACTGATATTTGATGTTATTGGCGAAGATTTTAGTGATCCAGAAACCGGAGAATTTCAAGCTATTATTCGCGATACGGTTCGATTAGAATTTTTGGATGATAGTTATATTCAAGATGATCTTAGCACTGTAGAATTCAGTTTTAAATACACCAATTCTTTCACCCAGCCCTTTCGTAATAAGATTTCCTTTTTATCTGAAACCAATGGGGTACTACATGTTGTGAATTTTGATATTCTGGCAGGAACTAAGGGACAGCCCGTTGAAACCAATTGGGTAGAATTTATAAATAATGCCAATATTGATGTTGTAAAAAATTCTATAAAAATGGTTGTGGAGTTACAAGCGCTTCCTAACCAAGATCCTTTTGAAGGGGAACTTAAATTTGAATCTAAAGGTCTTTTTTCATTTGAATTTTAAATCATGAGGTTCTTATACTTCTTACTGATCCTTTTTGCAGGCATCACTTCGAGTATGGGCCAAAACAAGCAACTACTATATAATGTAAATGAGTTGCCACAATCCTTATTAAACAATCCTGGATCTACCGTAAATTTTGATGGGCATATAGGAATCCCCTTATTTTCAAAATTTCATATCTCTGTTGGATCTTCCGGCCTTAATTTATATGACATTTTTGATAACTCTAATCCAGATGTGAACAAACGGGTCAGCAGTGCGATAAGACGACTAACTAGGAATGATTATTTTACGCTACATCAGCAATTAGAGATACTTTCAGCCGGTTGGCGATTAAATAATGGTCAATATTTATCTGCAGGAGTGTATCAGGAAATGGATATGTTCGCTTATTTCCCTAAAGATCCTGCGTTGCTGGTAAATGAAGGTAACAATGCCTATATCAATGTTCCTTTCGACTTTTCTGATGTTTCTTTTACCGGAGAAATTTTAACGGTTTATCACATTGGTTTAAATAAAAAGATAAATGATAAACTAACTGTTGGAGTTCGCGGAAAACTTTATTCTGGGATTTTTAATGTAGAGAGTATCCATAATAAGGGTTTATTTACCACACGGGACGATCCAAATACCCCCAATTTTTATAGGCATTTTGCTGAAAATATCGATGTTCGTGTAAATACTTCTGGTTATGCTTCCCTTAATAATTCTGGAATGACAGTTCAGCAGTCTACAGCAGATCTTTTAAAAAGGTCTTTTTTTGGGGGAAATGTTGGCGCAGGTATCGATATTGGTGGAACTTATAGTATAAGAGAGAATTTTAGGGTTTCTGCCTCAATATTAGATATTGGAGCGGTCTATCAGCAACATGACATAGAAAATTATTTGTACTACGGAAGTTATGCTACAGATGGGATAGAACCATTGTTTCCAGATATAGACCCTAATGGTAATACAATCCCATATTGGGATCTTTTTGAAGACGAAGTAGATCGTAATTTAAAGGATGAAACAGTGCATGAAAATTACACAACCTGGCGGCCTACAAAATTTAATGCAGCAATAGAATTTGGTTTCGAAGAAATGTATGATGTTTGTAATTATAGAAGGACTTATAAACGACGAAATTTCAATTTAATTGGTTTGCATCTATTTGGTGTGCGGAGACCGCGAACGTTGAATTTTGCACTAACCGCCTATTATGATAGAAAATTCAGAAATAATTTTAGAGCAAAAATAGCTTACACTGTAGACGATTATTCTTTTACAAATGTTGGACTTCTAGTTTCAAAAAGGTTTAATAAATTTAATATGTTCCTTGCGGCAGATAACCTGTTCGGGTATTTAAATTTAGCAAAGTCACAGAATGCAGCTTTGCAGTTTGGGCTTCAATTTATATTTAATAAACAATAAAAAATTTCTTTTTAATTTTAGTGGTATTTCTATCCTCATTAAGTTCTGTGAATGCACAAAACTTGAATGCTTATAAATACGTAATAGTTCCAGCAAACTTCAATTTTTTGAAAGAGCCCAATCAATATCAGCTTAATGAGTTAACAAAATTCCTTTTTGAAAGGAGTAATTTTCAGGTATTCATGGAAGGTACAGAAATGCCTGTAGATTTGATGTCAGATAATTGTATTGCGCTTTATGCGGATATTGAAGAAGAAAGTAATCTAATGAATACCAAACTGAAGCTGGTTTTAAAAGACTGCGGAAAAAAGGTAATTTTAGAGTCGCAAGAAGGCAGTAGTAGGGAGAAAGATTACAAAACCGCATATCATGAAGCATTACGTGAGGCCTTTAAATCTTTTGAATTACTTAATTATGTCTACGAACCGGAGCGAAATTCTAACAAAAATGCATCTGCAAATGTTCCAACAAATGAAGAGATAACAAACACTATTGAAAATGTGAAGGAAGTGGAGGAAGTTATAGTAAGCGCAATTCCTATAAAGCTAAATGTTGAAGTAAAGTCAACATCTGAAGAAGTTGCTAGCAAGGAATTATCCTTTAATTTAGATGCGAAACAATTCTTCCTGGAAAAAACAGATTTCGGATTTTATTTGAATAAAGAGAATGATTCTGAAGCCGTCGCGAAGCTTGTTAATACAAGTAATGAAGGTAACTATATCTACAAAACTATAAAAAGCACCGGATTGGCCTATTTTGATAAGCAGGGAAATCTAATTATTGAAGTATTAACTGGAGATGCTAATGCTACTTCAGTTGTAAAATATTCGAAAAATTAATAGTTATATTTATTCTTCCATCTAGATTTTAAAAATTCGCGCTGAGATTGCTCCCGCTGATTATTTCCGGGCTTATAGAACATGGTGTTTTTAATTTCGTCAGGTAAAAATTCAGCTTCAGCAAAATTATTATTGTAATTATGCGCATATTGGTAATTATCCCCGTAGCCTAAATCTTTCATTAGCTTAGTTGGAGCGTTCCGCAGAGATAAGGGAACAGATAGGTTTCCTGTGTTTCTTACTGCTTGCTGAGCTTCATTTATCGCCATATAAGAAGCATTGCTCTTTGAAGAAGTTGCAAGATAGATGGCACATTGGCTCAATATTATTCTAGACTCTGGAAAACCGATTGTTGTAACTGCTTGAAACGTGTTATTAGCAATTACCAAGGCTGTAGGATTAGCATTACCTATGTCTTCACTGGCTGCAATTAACATTCTTCTTGCAATAAATTTTACATCTTCTCCGCCTTCTATCATTCGTGCTAGCCAATAAACTGCTGCATTGGGATCGCTTCCTCGGATAGATTTTATAAATGCGGAAACTATGTCGTAATGTTGCTCACCAGTTTTGTCATACAAGACAGTATTTTGCTGAACCTTTTCCAGAACCAATTCGTTTGTAATGTCTATAGATCCTTCAACTGAATTTACTAACAATTCAAAAATGTTCAATAATTTTCTTGCATCACCACCACTTAGCCTTAATAATGCTTCAGTTTCTGAGAGCGCAATCTCCTTTTTTCTGATCTCAGGATCTTCAGTGATCGCACGATTTAAAAGAGCTATTAATTCTTCTTTGTCGAAAGGTTTCAGAACATAAATTTGGCAACGAGAAAGCAATGCAGAGATCACCTCAAAACTTGGATTTTCTGTAGTGGCACCAATTAAGGTTACCCAACCTTTTTCTACAGCTGCAAGTAAAGAATCTTGTTGTGATTTACTGAATCTATGAATTTCATCTATGAATAATATAGGATTCTTAGTTGTAAATAAACCATCTCCTTTTTTAGCGCGCTCTATAACATCTCGAATATCTTTAACGCCACTATTAATTGCACTTAAAGTATAAAAGGGTCTCCCGCTTTCAGTAGCAATTATGTTTGCCAAGGTTGTTTTCCCAACACCAGGAGGTCCCCATAAAATTAAAGAGGGGATCATTCCTTGCTTTAGTTGCTGCGTTAATGCCCCTTTTTCACCAATAAGGTGCTGTTGACTTAAATAATCGGTGAGCTTTTTGGGTCTTAAACGTTCTGCAAGTGGTTCATTCATAAAAACAAAGGTAGCAATTCACTTAGCATTGCGAATTGGGAATAACAATAATTTATAATTTTGGGAGGCTTGCCAAATTGTCAATTTTTTGAAAAGCGCATAGCTTTTGCTAATGAGGTGGTAAGGTGTTTATTTAATATCTTGTGTTTGAGATTTTTATTAACTGAATTGATTTGCTTTTGAGTACGAAACAATCTTTTGTTTTTTCAACCGGCGTAATTGGGTATCCATTGCTATTCATTTTAGTGATATGGCTAGTGTTCTGGTTTGAAATTAGATTTGGCTTCGATTTTAATTATTTGGGAATTCAACCAAGATCTGTTCAAGGATTACGCGGAATATTATTTTCTCCGTTCATACATTCAGATATCAAACATTTATTTCATAATACCATTCCGCTATTTGTGCTGTCTATGGCGCTTTTCTATTTCTATAGACCTATAAGTTGGAAGGTGTTAGTTCTTGGATTATTATTTACTGGTTTCTTTACATGGATCATCGGAAGACCGGCAAACCATATTGGTGCCAGTGGCGTAATATATTTATTAGCATCGTTTCTATTCTTTAAAGGAATATTCTCTAAATATTACAGGTTAATTGCACTTTCGTTCATAGTGGTTTTCTTGTATGGTGGCTTATTATGGTTTATAGTTCCTGTAGACCCAAAAATATCTTGGGAAGGACATTTATCTGGATTGATTGTAGGATTTATATTCGCAATAATCTACAAACAGAAGATTGAAAAACGTCCTAAATTTGAATGGGAGAAAGAGACCTATAATCAAGATGAAGATGTTTTCATGCAACATTTTGATGAACATGGAAACTTTATAGAACGCAAAGAAGAAGAACTATCGGAAGATGAAACTTCTTATAATTATATATATAAAGAAAATAAAGAAGATGAATCTGTTTAAGAACGTTGTCTAACTATTTCATACAAAAAAGCGCCACAGGCAACAGAAACGTTTAAGGAACCAATAGATCCAAACATTGGTAACTTTGCTTTATCGTTTACAATTTTTAGCACAGAAGGATTAATTCCTCGTCCTTCACTTCCCATAACCAAGGCTGTAGGCTGATTTAAATTAGTTTCGTAAATACTCACTTCGCTTTTCTCTGTGGCAGCAACTACATTCACGCCAGAACCTTGCAAATAGTATATAGCATCTTTTATATGGTTCACTTTACAAATTGGAATATTAAATACTGCTCCTGCTGAAGTTTTAACCGTATCTGCATTTACCGGAGCGCCACCTTTATTCTGGACAATGATGGCATGAACTCCACAACATTCTGCAGTTCTAATGATTGCACCAAAATTACGCGCATCTGTAATCTGATCTAATAATAAAAAGAGTGGAGTAGTGGAAGTGTCTTCCAATATTTTTTGAACGGTTTCCTCCATATCTGGAAACTCTATTGGAGAGATCTTAGCAACAACACCTTGATGATTTCCTTGAGTTAGTTTTTGAAGCTTTTCTACAGGAACGTAAGAAATATTAAAGCCTTTTTTATTTAAAAGCGATAACAATTCTTGAAATAAAGGATTGTTCAACCCTTTTTGAATATATATTTTATCTATGTTCTTTTCGCTTTGTATAGCTTCAATAACTGTTCTTATCCCAAAAATTGTAGTAGTATCTTCCATATTGGCAAAGATAGGATAATTAAAAAATTGTAGCATAAAAAAAGCTGCCCGAAGGCAGCTTTTAAAAACTTTTAATATTTAATTATTATTGAACATCCCAGAAAATTGGAGTTATAAGATCATCAGATCCTCCAATATTTTGAACTGCTGAAGTATAATTAGTTCTATTCAACTGAATTTCAGAAGTAGGATAGAAAACTCTTAATGGTACATTAATAGAAAGTTCTGTTTGAACTGGTGTAACTAAGAAGTCTGGGTAATCCAATCTTCTCCATTCAGTCCAAGCCTCAAATCCGTTAGCAAATAATGCAATCCATTTTTGAGTTCCGATTAATTCTTCCCAGTTAGCAGAGCTGTATTTTACACCTGGCTGTGCAAGGTAAGTTGTAGCTTCTGCTTCGGTACCATCATACTTCACAATACTTGCAGTTACTGCATCATTGTAGAACATTTCAGCATCTCCAGTGATAAATCCTCTTTCTACAGCTTCAGCTAAGAAAAACTGAACTTCAAAATATTCAAGGATTGCTCCTGGATACGTTGGGTCATCTGTAATTGTTGGATTGATGTGAGAAAAGTTAGCGTAAGAGTTGTTATCTCCAATTGGAGCTCCAATGAATCCCTCTACATTAGAATCATAGAAGTTGTCGATACGAGGATCATTCACAGAAAGTAAGTAATCTACTGAAGTTTCTCCAGCAACATAATCACCACCACGTCCACCTAATACGAAGTTATCGTGAATTGGGTTGTTGTTAGGAGATGCACCTTCGTAATAGATTATTGCACTATCATCAGAAGATTCCATAACTCCGTTAGAGAAAGCCTGACTAACAGTAGCTGAAGCTAAAGAAGGGTTAACATCTGCAAGTCTCATACCTAATCTAAGTAATAAAGAGTTTGCAAATTTAGACCACTTAGCAGTATCACCACCATAATAGATATCTGCAGAACCAAATGAACTTCCACCCATTGCAAGAGTTGCAGCATCTGCAGTTGCTCGAGCAATTAAGTCTGCGTAAATAGTTGCAGCATCATCATAAGCTGGTTGAATGTTCTCTGATACGTTTAAAGCTTCAGAATAAGGAACATCACCATTTAAATCTACCAAAGTTTGGTAAGAATAAACTTCTATTAAATCAATAATAGCAAGTTGATTAGCTCTAGTTGCATCATCTAATAACACATCATCAGCAATAAATCCACGGGCTGATTTTAGATCTTGTAATATGTTGTTATAAATACGTACCCAGAATCCAGCAGAAGGATCTCTACCAACTATATCGTAGTTTGCCTCGTCGGTATAAGTAGTTTCCGTCCAGTGCTGAGACCAGATTCTAAACAAGTTTCTTCCGTTAGAAACCTCTGTCATAAGATCACCTAAATTCTTTTCAGCATTGCTGACCAAAGTTGCTGCCGGAACAGTTTCTGGACTCTTAGGATCAACGTTATTGTCTGTAATATCTTTGGTACAACTTGTAGCCGAAAGAACCAGCATAACGCCTAAAATTAATAATTTCTTCATCGTTTTTTATTTTTTAGAATTGTAATTGTACATTAAGACCATACTCTTTTGTAGAAGGGTAAGCTCCAATTTGGAAACCTTGAATGTTACCAGCACTAAATCCAGATTCTGGATCTGCATATGGAAGATCTTTATCGATAATCCAAAGGTTACGACCTGTAGCAGAAAGTTTAATTCCTGTGAAAGGTAGGTTGTCTATAACAGTTGAAGGAAGGCTATAAGATAATGTAACCTCTCTTAATTTTACGTAAGAAGCATCGTATACAAACTGTGCATCTGGAGCGTTACCGTAACGACCAAGTGCGTTTGTGTAATCTTCTACTGAAGCTCTAACAGTGTTGTTAGATGTATTTGTAACTGCATAATCACCATTTGCATCGTAAGTTACAGTTCCTTGAACACCAGGTAATACAATTCCTCCAGAATCTGCACCATCAGTTACAGGGTTTCTTAAAGGGTTACCTAAGTCGTTAAGACCTGCTGTTTCTGCATATACACCAGTAGCAAGACCGAAGTACATGTCACCACTAAATACGCTTCCACCTTCTTGAATATCAATTAAGAAACTGAAATCCCAGTTTTTATAAGTTAAAGAGTTAGAGATACCCGCTTTCCAGTCTGGGTTAATGTCTCCAATTACTTCATTACGGCTACGAGTTTTGAAGTATTTTCCGTCTGGTCTTAAAGTTTTCTCTCCGTTATCTGAGTATACATAATCTGTACCTCTAATTACACCGTAAGGTTGACCTAACGCTGCGTTTAAAGTTACCCCGAAGAAAGAAGTTAATAATAAGTTTTCAGTATCACCTACTAACTTAGTAACCTCACTCGTGTAAGTAGAGAAGTTTGTATTAATTCTCCATTCGAAATCTTGAGTTTTTACAGGAGATCCATAAAGTTGTAATTCAAAACCTTTGTTTTCAACAACACCAGAATTCACAACATAGTTAGTAAATCCAGTAGATGGAGTTACACTAATTGGAATAATTTGATTTTCAGTTTCTTTCTTGTAAACAGAAGCATCAAAACCAAGTCTTCTATTTAAGAAGCTCATTTCTAAACCTAATTCAAGTTCGTTTGTACGCTCTTCAGTTAAGTTTGGGTTTTTAGCAGTTCCAGGGTTAGAGTATAATGGAGTTCCATTAAATCCAGCGATAGCGTTGTAAGTGTTTCTTAATTGGTAAGCACCTGCACCGTTTCCTACTTCACCATAACCAGCTCTAAATTTACCATAGCTTAATACATTGCTATCAATTAAATTAGAGAAGATAATAGAAGTAGAGATTGCTGGATAGTTAAATCCGTTCTGACCATCTGTAAGTGTAGAGAAAACATCTCTACGTAAAGATCCTTCAACATAAAAAGTGTTTAAGTAATCAAAACTTGCAGTTCCAAAATAACCAGCTACTCTAACATCTTGATCAGTTTCTGTTGGGAAATTAATAGGAGATGCAGAGTTGCTTAAAGTATATAATCCTGCTAAAGTTAATCCACCGTTAGTACCAGCAGAAATAGCATTTAATTTAGTTTGACGGTAAGTTGTACCTAAAGTTGCAGTTATACCGAAGTCTTCACCAAATTCTTTATTGAAGTTTGCAAAGAAATCATAGTTAAATTCAGTAAAGTTGATGTTAGTTCTGTCGTAAGACGAAAGATCTATAGAACCTACTTGATTTCTCTCTTCACGTAATTCGCTAGAGTTATCTACAGTTACACGACCTAAAACGTTAAACCAATCTGTGAATTCGTACCCTAAAGTTGCGTATCCAAATAATCTGTTCTTTTCGTCTGTGTTGTAGTTTTCGGAACGTGTGAAATAAGGGTTATCCCAGTAGATAGGTGAATTATCACTGAAGCTATTTGGGTTCCAAGAAATGTTTCTTCCAGTTTGGTTGTAAGCATCTCTAAGATCTTTAAGATCTACGTTGTTTGGCCACCACTGTCTGAAGTTTGTCATGATGTTTTCTGCATCATATCCAGTTCCATAACGTCCTCTACCAGAGTTCTTAGTATAAGTAGCTTTTGCAGTTGCAGTAAATTTATCTGTTAAATCTAAAGTTCCTGAGAAATCTAAAGTATGTCTTCCAATTTCTGAATTTGGTAAAATACCAGTTTGATTAAAACGAGTATAACTTAATCTAGAAGATCCTGTTTCACTACCAGCACTTACTGCTATATTCTCAGTATCTGTGTAAGCAGCTTGAAATATGTATTCTGGACCATGAGCAGAAGCTGTATATGGCATAGATTGTTGGTAAGTATCTAGTTCAGGGAAGAAAGATTGCCATCCGTAAACTTGTAATGAAGGATCAAATGGAGCACCAAATGAAGCATCTTCAGTTGTTGGAATAACAAGATCATCTACACCATCTTGGTTGATATCTTCAGCAAGGAAGTATCCACCAGGACCTGCACCATAATAAGGACCGTATCCTTGACCATATTCTTTTTGGAATTTTGGAAAAGTGTCTTTGTCATAATTACCAACAGCAATAGAAGTGTTAATTGTAACACCTAATCCTTGATTTTTCTTACCTTTTTTAGTAGTAATAATAATTGCACCGTTTGCAGCTCTAGAACCGTAAAGAGCAGTTGCAGCAGCACCTTTCAATACGTTAACGCTAGCAATGTCATCAGGGTTGATGTCTGAAGCACCGTTACCATAATCGTATCCATCACCACCATTTTGTTGACCACCAGTGTTGTATGTATTGTTGTTTAATGGCACACCATCTACAACAAATAACGCTTGGTTGTTTCCAGTAATAGAAGAATATCCACGAATTACAACGTTAGAAGATCCACCTAAAGTTGAACTCTTTTTAATGTCAAGTCCTGAAACTTTTCCAGAAAGTGAGTTCACAAAGTTTCCTTCTTTTGCCGTGTTCAACTCAGATCCATCAACTTCCTGCGTAGCATAACCAAGAGATTTTTTCTCTCTGGAAATACCAAGTGCAGTTACAACAACTTCATCAAGTTGTGCAGCATCAGATTTCATTGTAACGTTAAGATTGTTTGAGGTTCCAACTGTAATTTCAGTCTTTTCCAATCCTACGAAAGTAAAGACAAGAACATCTCCTTGTGCTGCGTTTACCGCAAAATTTCCATCGAAATCTGATTGAACACCGGTAGTTGTACCTTTAACTATGATGTTTACCCCAGGAAGAGGTAAACCATCTTCGTCTGTAACGGTTCCCGTCACGGACTGTTGTTGTGCAAAGGTCATTTGCACAATAAACGCTAGTAAAAGCGTCAAAATTTTACTAAATTTTGTTTTCATTGTTTATTTAATTTGAATTAGCCGACGCCAAAAGTGAAAAGAAAACGTTAATTAACCAAAATTAAATTCATAAAATTATATATTTTATATACTGTTTCTTTATTATTATAGGCTTATGTGTTGGAAACCATATTATTAGTAGTTTAACAAATGTTTAATTATTTGATCTTGAATTAATTTGTTATTAATAAATCCTTCACATTGTTAAGGAAATAGTAACAAATTTCCTCTTTTGCTTCAGTTATTATGGTCTTTCTATAAGGAAATATCTTTTTTAAGTAATTATTGTTTCTAAGTGAATATTTGGTGTTTTTTAATTGTGGAGTATGCGGAGACAAATTCAGTTAGAAGAAAAAATTTAATTCAGTTTAATATTTCTAACTTCTTAGGCTGCCAACCCTAAAATCTATCTTATTATTAAGATTCTCTTGAAAATTAATGAATTAAGATTTGAATAATAGGTTTTTATTCATACCTTTGCAGACCCTAAAAAATAGGGAAGGTAATTTTATAACAATAATTAGTGTAAAGAAATTATGCCAACAATTTCACAATTAGTACGAATAGGAAGAGCCAAAATAACCAAGAAGAGTAAATCGGCTGCTTTAGATTCGTGCCCTCAAAGAAGAGGTGTTTGTACGCGTGTTTACACAACTACTCCTAAGAAACCTAACTCTGCAATGCGTAAAGTTGCAAGGGTAAGGTTAACAAATGGAAAAGAAGTGAACGCATACATCCCTGGAGAAGGACACAATCTACAAGAGCACTCGATAGTATTGGTTAGAGGTGGAAGGGTAAAAGATTTACCGGGAGTTAGATATCACATCGTTCGTGGTGCCTTAGATACCGCAGGTGTTGAAGGTAGAACGCAGAGAAGATCTAAATACGGTGCAAAACGCCCTAAGAAGTAATTAAAAACTTTTAATGTAAAGACATGAGAAAAAGACAGGCAAAGAAGAGGCCTATTTTACCAGATCCAAAATTTAATGATCAGTTAGTGACACGTTTCGTTAACATGATGATGTGGGATGGTAAAAAATCAGTCTCTTTTAAAGTATTCTATGATGCAATTGCAATTGTAGATGAGAAAAAACAAGACGACGAGAAAACGGGTCTTGAAATTTGGAAAGATGCTCTTTCTAATGTAATGCCACACGTAGAGGTAAGAAGTAGACGTGTTGGAGGTGCAACTTTTCAGATCCCTATGCAAATTAGACCAGATCGTAAAGTTTCAACTGCAATGAAATGGTTGATCTCTTACTCTAGAAAGCGTAATGAAAAATCTATGGCCCAGAGATTGGCTGCAGAGGTAATTGCTGCTGATAAGGAAGAAGGTGCTGCTGTTAAGAAAAGAGTAGATACTCATAAGATGGCTGAAGCTAACAAAGCATTCTCTCACTTTAGATTCTAAAAAAATGGCACAAAGAGATTTAAAATTCACAAGAAACATAGGTATTGCTGCGCATATTGATGCTGGTAAAACCACAACTACAGAGCGTGTTTTATTCTACACAGGAGTTAGTCACAAGATTGGAGAAGTTCATGACGGTGCTGCTACTATGGACTGGATGGAACAAGAGCAAGAAAGAGGTATTACAATTACTTCTGCTG